>NZ_JAMPLI010000028.1:0-63862 GCF_039962475.1 Leptolyngbya sp. GB1-A1
ACCTCATCGAGATGCCACTTATCCGTGAGATACGGACGTTTGCGCCGTACCTGCTTGGCGTATTGCTGCCCAAACTTATGGCACCAGTCCCGAATGGACTCGTAGGTTACTTCAATCCCGCGATAGAGCATCATCTTCTCAATATCCCGATAGCTGAGTGGGAAGGTGTAGTAGAGCCAAACACAGTAGCTGATAATTTCGGCGGGAAATCGGTGACGAGAATACATGGGACGGTAGGTGCGATCAAGGTTGAACCAGCACGCTTATTCTACATTCGAGTTAACCTGACAATACCGTTGGCTGCTGTGCAGATCGCATTCTGCTTGATGTTGAAATCAAAGAATCCGGCTATGAAGCAGAAGTTTTAGAGGAATTGCAACCGTTGAATTTAGAGACGTTTGTGATTACGTCTTTTCGGCTTGAGGTGATCGATCGGGTTAAACAGCTCAGTCCCCAAATCACCGTCTGTTTTTTGATAGATGCGAAGACGATCGATTTATTGCCCGATGCAAATTCGCTAAACGAAAAACTGAACGCGATCGCAGTTGATTTCCTGGCTCCAAATTGGCAGATTCTCGATCATCCGATCGTAGCTCAGCTCTCGCCGCAAATCTTTTGGGTGTGGACGGTGAATGAGGCGATCGTCATGCAGCAGCTTATTGCAGAAGCACGCTCTCACGATCGACAAATTGCTGCCATCATTACCGATGAACCAGAAATGGGATTCGCAATGGCATCGAGTAGAAATGCAGCTAACCCTGATTAGAGGGATTTGAATTCTTTACAGTTTTCCTGGTGCGTGTTGAACTCCCTTTTCGCCTTGACCCTTTCTGCTGCCTTTGCGGACTGTTTTTTACAGGAGTCTTTGATGCAGGATCGGGGCCGCCATTCAGTTCACCATTCAGTTCACCGTTGAGGTCGCCAAACTTGGGACTCCAGAAACTTCCCTTTGCCGTGTAGAAATACACTGCATCTTTGTGCTTGCTGTCTTGCCTTTGAGTGCGATCGGAACATCGCAGCATGATTTTTTGCTGTCCGTCTTTTTGGTAGGTGTGTTCTTCCAGCGGCTGACGACAAACCGGACAGGGATAGGAAGTAAGTTTGTCGCTTGAGGATTGGGCTGAATTGGATGCAGATTGCCTTCTGGGCAATTCCCACTGCTGCGTTCGATCGCTCCAGAACAAAACGCTATCGCCGCATTGCTGGCACTTCAGGAAAAACCCCTTTGTCAGTTTACGACTCGGAATTCTTGCCATCTCGTGCTGACACTGAGGACAGGGAACATCGGTTAACTCGATAGGCTTACTGGGCATGGACTCAGCAATGTAGCTCAACATCTGCTTTTGTGCCTGGTCGATCGCAGGGGTAAAGTAGCCCTGATTCCAGTTCAGTAGCCATTCTTCCCAACCGACTTCGCCTTGAGCAATGCGATCGAGTGCCTGCTCCATTTCTGCGGTAAACACCGGATCAACGAGTTTGGTGAGCAGCTTTTCCAGAGCGGCATCGAGTTCCAGTCCGAGTTCCGTAGGCTGGAGTTTACCCTTCTCGACATAAACATAGTTGCGCTGTTTCAGCGTTTTGATCGTGGGGGCATAGGTAGAAGGTCGTCCAATGCCTTTGCGCTCCATCAGCTGTACGAGTTTCGGCTCAGAATAGCGGGGGGGCGGCTGCGTTTGCTTTTGGTCTGCCTGCGATCGCTCCAGGGTGAGTGCCTGTCCTTCAGTAAGCAGCGGCAGTTGAGCGTCTGCCTGAAGGTTTTGCCAGTAGCGGGTATACCCTGCAAACTCCACCACCTGTCCTCTGGCTTCCCAATAGAGCGGTCCCGACTGGGTGATCACCCGAGTTTTGCGTAAGCGGGCAGGATTGCACTGAGACGCAACCGATCGCTTCCAGACCATCACATACAGATCAAACTCATCGGTTGATAATTCGGTTCTAAGCTGTGCCGAAGGACGACTAATATCTGTCGGGCGAATTGCCTCGTGTGCTTCTTGTGCCCCTTTGCGGCTGCGGTGCTGCGTCACTCGTTTGGGAACGTTGTCTGGGTCGCGGCCTTCGAGCCATTGCCGCACTGCCTGACAAAACTCAGGACTGAGGCTGACGCTGTCGGTTCGCATATAGGTAATCAGCCCCTTCTCGTAAAGGGATTGGGCAACCTGCATGGTTTTATCTGGGCTGAATCGCAGCTTTGCCCCGGCTGCCTGCTGCAGTGTGGAAGTGGTAAAGGGCGGCGGCGGAGACTGATAAGCAATTTTGCCCTCAACCGAAACGACCTGATGCGGATGCGCTTGAGCAACGGCAACCAATCGATCGGCTTCCGCCTGAGAGAGGACTTGATCTGAATCGATCGCCGCTTTGGGTTCTCCGGTATCGTCAGTGGAATTGGCGGCTTCGGCTTCAGTTGGACCTGTCTGAGCCGAGGCATTGAGCCTGACCCGATAAAATGCCCGGAAGCCCTCGGCATACTCCACCCAGACTGACCAGTAATCGTGGGGCTGAAACACCCGAATTTCTCGCTCGCGCTGGCAAAGCAGATGCAGGGTTGCGCTCTGAACTCGCCCCATTGATTTCGCGCCAATGTTGAGCTTCCAGACCACATACTTGCTGCCCCGATAGCCCACCAGCTTATCCAGACAGTCCCGCGCCCGCCCTGCCGCAATCAAATTGGTATCGAGCGGACGGGGATGTGCGATCGCCTGCCGCACTGCCTGGGGAGTAATTTCGTGGTAAACCACCCGCTGAGGATTTTTGAGGCGCAACTCCTGTGCCAGATGCCAGCTAATCACCTCGCCTTCTCGGTCTTCGTCACAGCCTAAAAAAACGCGATCGGCTTGCTTGACGGCTTGACGCAAATCAGAAAGCACTTTTTTGGCTTTCGCATCACGGGGAACATAGCGACACTGCACCGTTTTGTCGGTAAACTCAAAGCCGAGCGCGTCTTCACCTTCGTCTGCCAGTTCTCGCACATGCCCCATACTGGCTTTGACAATCCAGCCATCACCAAGAATCTGCTTCAGTTTGGCAATTTTTCCCGGAGATTCAATCAAGAGAAGATTGGGCATAGCTAGAACGTCCACCGACAATAGCTGGCAGTATTTTTGTACTAATTATACCGCTTCAGCTTAAATCTGGGATAGTCCTTGAAACGCCGCCAGAAGGCAACCCCTGTTTAACAAGCTTTAATAGCCTTTAACAGGCTTTGATAGGCGTTTAATGGCAAGTTTACTCAGGAAGCACCTGAGCAAAATCCAGACTGCGCCAGAGATACCAGGAGGCGATCGTGCAGTAAGGCTGCCAGGACTGCCCCAATTCTCGGACGGCTTTCTGCGTTGGCAGGTCGGTTAGATGATAAGCGCGTCGAACGGCTGCCCGAATGCCCAAATCATCTACAGGCAGCACATTCCAGCGATGCAGCCGAAAGATCAGCAGCATTTGCACCGTCCAGCGTCCAATTCCTTTAACAGGGGTGAGCGTTTGAATAATCGCTTCATCCTCCATTGCGTCCAGTTCAGTCAGGGTCGGTAGCCCGTCCTGTATTTTTTGTGCCAGGTCTTTGAGGTAAGCAATTTTGGGGCGAGAGATTCCCACTTCGCGCAGCACTTCGTCGGGCGTATCAAGCACCTGCTCTGGCGAAAGCGACTCAGGATAAAGCGCAACAAACCGTTTATGAATTGCGGCAGCGGCTTTAGTCGAAATCTGCTGCGACAAAATTGATTTGCTCAGCACCGAAAACAAATCGCCCGTGTGCTGTTCACGATCGAGCCTGCATTCCCCCACGCGATCGATTAAATCTGCCAAAACTGGATCAGCTTGTTTGAGCGCAGTCAGGGCGATCGGATAGGTTGGGGAGGCAAAGACAGAAGACATGGGTGAATCGATCCATGAGGACAATAGTTCTATCATGGCGCGATCGATCGGGCTTCTGCGGCTCAGCGTTATTCTCGCTGCTTTCTTAAGAAAAACTGATAAGCCGTCAGCGCACTGGCAATCACCGCAAACGAAAACGCTGTGGTTAGCGTTCCCAAGGCATAGAGCGCAGGCGAAGTCACGTTCGTGGTCATCCCGAAGATTTCCAGCGGCAGCGTGTTGTACTGTCCTGAAACCAGCGACGTGCGGGTGAATTCATCGTAGGACAGCGTGAATGCCAGCAAGCCCACCCCGATTAGCGTTGGGGCGATCAGCGGCAGCACCACTTCGCGAAACGTTCTAAAATTACCCGCACCCAGATCTCGCGCCGCTTCTTCGTAGGACGGATTAAAACGGTTAAACACGCCGATCATAATCAGGAACGCAAACGGCACTGTCCAGGTGAGCTGTGCGCCCAGACCCGAAGAAAACCAGTCGGTTTGCAGCCCCAATACCTGAAACGCGATCCCAATGCCCAGCGACACCAGCACACTCGGCACGACTAGACTGGAAATCGTCAGATAAAACAGCACCGTTGACCCGGTAAAGCGACGACGAAATGCCAGTCCTGCCATCACACTGACGCCGATCGACACCAGCAGCACGATCAGACTGAGCAAAAACGATCGCCCAAACGCATCGGTAAAGTTGCCGACTCGCTGTTCCTGAAACACCTGCCCCAGCCAGTAAAAGCTAAAGCCTTTCATGGGAAACGTCAGTCCGCCATCCGGTCCCTGAAGCGACAGGATAAAAATGGCGAACATCGGTCCGTAAAGGAACAGCACAAACAGGACAAAAAAAGCAGCCAGCAGATAAAACGAAAGCGATCGACGTTTCATGATTTCCTACCTATCTCTTACCAGTTCCTACAGTTCCTTGCGAATATCCACCACGCGCAAAATGCCCGCTACCAGAATCAGCGTCACAATCAGCAAAATCACCGCATTCGCCGCCGCCAAGGGATACTGCAAACTGCCAATCTGGGTCTGAATCAGCTTGCCCACCGAAGCCGCCTGCCCGCCGCCCATCAGCTGCACCGTAACAAACTCGCCCATCACCAGCGTCACTACAAAAATCGAGCCGATCGCAATTCCCGGAGCCGCTAGCGGCAAAACCACTTCCTTTAACACCTGCGTTCCTGACGCACCCATATCCAGCGCAGCCGCGATTAGATTGCGATCAATCCGCATCAGGCTGTTAAAGATTGGCGCAATCATAAAAAACGTATAGAGATGCACCATCGCCAGCACGATCGCAAAATCGGAATAAAGCAGAAACTCAAGCGGTGCATTCACGATTCCCAAATTGATCAAAAATTGATTCACCAGCCCTTCTTTTCCTAGCAGCGGAATCCAGGAAATCATCCGAATAATATTCGATGTCCAAAATGGAATGGTGCAGATCAAAAACAACACAATTTGCCACGTCTGACTTTCAATATAGAACGCCAAAAAATATGCCACTGGAAAGGCGATCGCCAAACAAAAAAACCAGACCAGCAAAACATATTTGAACGTATTCAGGTACGTCGCAAACGAAACCTTAGACGTAAAAATTGATAAATAATTCTCAAACGAAAACGCCGGAGTCATCGAATAGCCGTTGAACTGCCAAAAGCTAACGATGAAAATCAAGGCGATCGGAAACACCAGAAACAGCAAAAACACCAGCGTTTGGGGTGTAACAAGGAAGTAAGGAGAGAGGGATTTCCAGAGTTTGGACATGGGAGGGTGAATGAGTGGAAGGGTGCAATGAGTGGGAGGATGGATGGGGAGATGCGTGAGGGGATAGGTGAGGAAATGAGGAGGAAATGGGCAGAAGAGCGAATGGGATGATTGACGATCGTCCTGTCTAGAATTGCAATCCTTAAGGAGCGTGAGTGCCTCGCGCAGGTCTGATGCCAGGCGCTTCCCTAGCGGCGATCGCTTCAATCACCGATATGCCTGCGCTCCTATTCATCCACTTATCCACTCATCTGCTCATCCACTTATTCACCCATCCACCCACTAACTACGACGCAATAAACTCATTCCACTTCTGCACCAAATAAGTGTTTTCCTGCATCGTGGAGTTCCAGACAACAATGTTGCCAAACCGCTCTTCAAAGGAGCCGCCGTCTCGTTTCGCGCCCTGCTTTTCCAGGGTTTTGCCGAAGGGATCAACCATGTTAGTTGCAGCAGTTTTGCCTTCGTACCAGAAGTCCCACTCTTCCGGTTTCATAAACTTGCGTGCCGTTTCGGGAGCTGCGCTGTAGTAGCCCTGACGACCTAGAAACGCGCCCACCCAGCCGTCCAGCATCCAGTTCATGTAGTCATAAGCCGCATCGAGGGCAACCCCCGACAAATTCTTCGACAAACCAATGCCGCCACCCCAACCGCGATAGCCTTCTTTGAGAGGGGCATAAACGCACTCAGTTCCCTTTGCTTTCACAGCCGTCACCGCAGGCGACCACATCGATTGCAGCACCACCTCGCCGGACGACATCAGGTTGACCGATTCATCAAAGGTTTTCCAGAAGGCGCGAAACTGCCCGGCTTGCTTCTGCTCGATCAGGATATTGGTGATCTGGTCGATTTCTGCACGGGTCATGTTGCCCTTGTCGCCGAATTTCATCAGTCCGCCCGCTTCTGCCACCATTGCCGCGTCCATAATGCCGATCTGGGGAATGTCCAGAATCGACGTTTTGCCTTTATATTTCGGGTCAAATAGCTCTGCCCAGCTTTGGATCTGGGTTCCCACCAAGTCGGGACGATAGCCCAGCGTGTCAGCGTTGTACTGGAACGGAATCATCGTCGCAAAATCAGTCGGAGTCGGCGAAAACTCCTTGGAGTCTGCGGCGGTCAGGTATTGCACCCTGTAGGGAGCCGTGCCCTGCGATTGCTCTACGGGCAGTCCCTTAAACTTGCCTGTGGTGAAGAAAGACACAATTTTGTCGTAGTTGGTGATGCGCTTGATGTCGATCGCCTGCAAGTTGCCCGACGGAATCACCAGCGGCAGCGAGAAATACTCCCCGTCAAAAATGTCGTACTGTCCGGGCTGCGTAATCGCAATCTGGTTGTTTTGCTCGGTGCTCAGGGCACGCATTTGCAGCTTGAAACCCAGGTCTTCCTGTGCCTTATCGCGCACTTCGTTGATTTGGGAAACGCCCGTGCCAATAAAGCGCAGCGTCACATCTTTGATCTGATTCGTGTTTACCTGCGGACCCGTTGCCGGATTGTTGGGCGTTCCCACGGGGGCTTCGTTGCGAGCGCAGCGCGTTGCCGTGACCAGGGCAGTTGCTGCTAAACCAGTCCGAATCAGTTGCCGACGAGAAATTTTAGCCATAGTTCTGTGAAAAATCCAAAAAAGAAAAAAGTGAGCGAAGCAATCTGTGAACTGAAATGGGGAAAGTGAATTGATGATCTTTCCACAATCCTCTTTGAGGCTCAGGAGAATGCTTGAGAAGTGACATAAGCTCTGTTTGTTTCGCCCAAACGATCGCCTGAGCGCAGCAAACCATTCTTCAAGTCATCTCCAAATCTGTTTTTCAAGTGTCTCCTATTGCAAGAAAATTTAATCTCCTAATGTGACAAAAACACACAGTCATTTGTTGCCCATTGCAACGTTACAAGCTGCCCTTCTGTGGCTTCCTGCGCGATCCAGTCGTGTGTTCGCACTTTGTAGGTAATTTCTTCTCCGGTTGCTTCCAGCATCAGCGAAACACGGGTGATATATCCCGTAAACTCGATCGCCGTTACCCTTGCTGCAAGCTGATTTGGGGCATCCGGGTCGAGTGCAGGGTAGGGAGCTATGATCATGCGATCGCTTCGCACACAGCAGGCTGCAGTCATGCCCACATCGGCGGCTTGTCCCCGACAGAGAAATGTACCAATGCGATCGACCTCAAGCTGCACCACACAGCCGCTTCCTGCGATCGTATTCGGTGAAACGCCCGTGACCTGGCCCACAAACAGATTGTTATCGCCGACAAAGCGAGCCACAAACCGCGAGGCAGGCGTGGCAAAAATCTGTTCCGGCGTGCCGATCTGATCAATATGCCCGTGATCCATCACCACGATTTGATCAGAAAGGGCGAAGGCTTCATCCTGTCCGTGCGTGACCTGAATAAACGTCATGCCAAATTGCTTTTGCAGCTTTCGCAGCTCGCCCCTGGTTTTGACCCGCAGGTTTTCATCCAGCGCGCTGAGTGGTTCATCCAGCAAGAGAACCTGAGGACGGGTAACGAGTGCCCTTGCGAGTGCGACCCGCTGCTGCTGACCGCCGCTGAGCATCGCAGGCTTACGCTGAGCAAATTTCTCCAGCCCAACGATCGCCAGCATTTCTTCCACTCGCGACTTCCGTTCTGCCGGAGTAACCCCCGCCATCTTCAAGCCAAACTCGATGTTTTGCCACACGGTTTTGTGCGGAAACAGGGCATAGTTTTGAAACACCATTGCCGTATTGCGCCTAGCAGGCGGAAGCTGATCGACCCGCTGATCTCCGATCCAGACTTCGCCGCTGGTGACTTCCTCGTGCCCTGCAATCATTCGCAGCGTACTGGTTTTGCCGCAGCCGCTCGGACCCAGCAAACAGCAGTAAGACCCTGCCGGAATTTCCAGGTTAACGTTTTCAACGGCAGTAAAAGAACCGTACTTTTTCGTGACCGATCGCAGCGTTACTCCTGCCGTTTGAGTGGGCGCTACGTGCAGCGCAGAGTCGATCGCAGAAGGATTGGCAGGATGAGATGCGGAAACAGAAGACTGAGACATAAAAAATTATTCCAGGATGATTAGAAAACACCGCAGCAAACCATCAGTTCTTATCGAAAATTTGGGGCTGCTTTCAGTACAAAGCCTCCGCTAAGGTGAGATTGTGTTTCTTGTTACAAGAGCCAGGTTTTCGGGAAATTTTTCAGGTTTATTCGGATCGAATGCTACTTGCTTTGGCTGAGCCTGCTTCAATTTCAACTGATGATAGTGAGCATCCAGCCGCAGCAGCGTTTGCAGCAGCACATTTGCCCCCGCGACGCACTGTTCGGGCGAGGTGTACTCGGTTCCCGAATGGCTGATGCCTGCCTGACTTGGCACAAAAATCATGCCCATCTCGGTAATGCGTCCCATTTCCATTGCGTCGTGTCCGGCACGGCTGGGCAAATGACAATAGCTCAGGTGCGTCTCCTCACAGATCTGCGCGATCGTCTGCTGAATGTGCTTCGCGGCAGGGGTTGGCTCTACTTCTAGAATCGGCTGAATTTCCATTGTGGTTTGCGTTGCGGTAGCAATCGTCTGCATTTGCTGCTGAATCTGGCTCAGCATGGTGTCCAGCACCTCACAGGACAAATCGCGCAGGTCGATCGAGAGTTCTACCCGTCCCGGCACAATGTTCACCGTATTCGGCGCAACCGTGAGATAGCCAACCGTTCCCACGGGCTGAGACGGCATCGCCAGGGCAATTTGCTGCACTGCCAAAATCAACTGCGCGGCTGCAACCAAAGCATCCTGCCGCAGGGTCATTGGAGTCGTTCCTGCATGGTTGGGCTGTCCGGCAATGCTGACCTGATACCGCTGCATTCCCACCACGCCCTGCACCACGCCAATCTGATTGCCCGTTTTTTCCAGTACCGCGCCCTGCTCAACGTGCAATTCCACAAATGCCGCCAAATCCGATCGCCGGGCTTGTGCCAGAAAATCCCAGTTGCCGCCGATCGCTTCCAGCGCGTCCTGAATCGGAACGCCAGTGGTGGTTTTGTAGCTCTCTGGTGCCGATTTGACGGTTCCCGCGATCGCCCGACTACCGATCATGGTGCTTTCTTCGTCGGTGAAGACAATTAGCTCGATCGGATGGTGCAGCCGTACGTCATTTTCCCGCAGGACGCGCACAATCTCGATCCCGGCAAGCACCCCCAGCACGCCGTCATAGCAACCGCCCGAAGGAACCGTGTCGATGTGGGAACCTGTCGCCAGCACGGGAGCAGTTTCATCCACGCCTGGGTATCTGCCAATCAAATTGCCTGCCGCATCGATTCGCACGGTCATGCCTGCGTCGGTCATCCACTGCTGCACCCGGTAACGTGCCTGCAAATCTTCAGGCGTAAAGGCAAGTCGGCAAATGTCTCCGTTGGATTGCCGCCCGATTTTTGCCAGCCGCTCGATACTGTCATTTAATCGATCGCCGTTCACCGTTAACCGTACTGTACTGTTCACCATCACCTCTACCCTTCCTACGCTCAAAATGATTTTTTCTCCTGTCGGTTTTTCTATCTGTTTTTCCTACCTTTTTCATCTTTTCTTCGATTCGTTCTCTAACTTATTCTCTAGTTTGTTTTCTGATTTGTTCTTAACGTTAACTACTTTGCTGCATCCGAGTGATGCAAATGCTCAATGCTTTTGATCACCCTGGCTTTGCTGGCAGTGAGATGGTCTTGAATCGCTTGAGCGGCTGCCGATCGATCGCGCTGAGCAATTGCCTCATAAATCTGCCGATGCTCTCGCCGTACTTCCAGCACTTCTGGATCATGGCGCAGGGTTTCCATTCGCAATAACGCCATTTTGTCGAATACCTGATCGAGCAGAAACACTAGCCAGGAATTGTTTGCGCTCTCAGCGATCAGGTGATGAAAGCAATAGTCGAGGTTAAGGAGGCGATCGGCACAGGTTTTAGAACGGGGAGCATCAGAGCTTTCCAGCGTCAGCAAATGTTCTGCGTCGGTGACGTATTGCGCCAACTGCTGAATCTGGCTCTGGCTAGCGTGCTGGCAGGCTCCAACCACTGAAAGCTGCTCTAGCGCAAGCCGACAATCATAAAGCTGCATCGCGTCTGTTGCTGAGATCGCCGTAACCCGCAGTCCACCGCTGCCGTCTGCTGTGACTAATCCCTCGCGCTGGAGCTGGCGAATTGCCTCTCGAATCGGGGTGCGGCTTACCTGGAGCTGCTGAGCAAGCTGAGTTTCAACTAGCCGATCGCCCGGAGCTAACTGACCTGCAAGAATGCTCGATCGCAGTGCCTCGTAGGTCTGCTGATGCAATGATTTGGTGCGCTGAATGGGTGGTGCAGAAACGTTCAACAAGACACCTCCAAAAAACAAGCGATCGCCGTTCAGTTTGCTTAAGGTTGAGTTCGCCTAAGGGCAATCAGTTAAAGCCAGATGCAGTAAACCTAGATGCAGTAAAGCGGTGTTGAAACCTATGATGAGACTTGCGAAATTTCGTGAGCTGGCGCATTGATGAACCCGAAAACTGCTCCAGCTAAAGAATTTTTTGAGAAAAGTAACAGTTGAGAAAAGTAACAATTTGTATGCAGAATACTGTATGCAATTTCGATGGAAACAAGTAGCTATTTTCTCCACAGCTTCTAGGATTAAAAAGTAGTTTCTGCTACTATCCCTTCCTAAAAATCAGAAAATTTTTAATTCTTATCATCAAGAAACCCAGGGCGATCGGAAGTTGGGGGAAAGGGGCAGCCCTGTTAAAGGGTGTTTGAAAGGGGAAAATCATGACCCAAACTGCGCCAATTCTCAATGAATGGAAGACTGTTCGCGATCGCGCAGGTGATCTTTGATAGGCTAAGTTGAGCCAATTGAAGGCAAATTTGTCGTTCTTAACCTTGTCGTTCTTACTTTATGTCTGCTGCTGACGCTGCTCAAAGCCTGGTTTCCCCCGTCGCTTCTTCCCATTCGTTTCCAGCACCGCTTCGGCTTGGTGTGATGGCATCAGGCAACGGCAGCAATCTAGAATCGATCGCCCAAGCAATTGCAGACGGTCAGCTTCACGCCCAGATTCAGGTGCTTGTTTATAACAAACCTGATATCAAAGCGGCAGAGCGCGCCGATCGCTGGAACATTCCCAAACATTTGCTCAATCACAAAGAGTTTGCCAGCCGCGAAGCGTTGGACGAGGCGATCGTTTCCCTCCTGCGGCAGTCTCAGGTGGACTGGGTGATTATGGCAGGCTGGATGCGAATTGTTACTCCCGTTTTGATTCAGGCTTTCCCCAATCGAATTCTGAATATCCATCCCAGCCTGTTGCCCAGTTTTCCCGGAGTCCGTGCAGTTGAGCAGGCATTGGCTGCCGGAGTCAAAATTGCAGGCTGCACCGTGCATTACGTGATCCCGGAAGTCGATCGCGGTTCGATCATTATGCAGGCCGCCATCCCCGTGCTGGACAAGGATACGCCCGAAACGTTGCATCAGCGAATCCAGGAACAGGAGCATCGCATTTACCCACAGGCGATCGGATTGGCAGCATCAAAGGCTATGCCGATTGCAGTTGATTGAGAATCTGCCGTCGATAAATCGTGTCTCGCTTTCGATCGGTCTGCACTTCCAACAACCGAATGCCCTCTTGAGGCAACGTTTGAATGCGATCGATCAAACCCTGCCAGTCTCGAATGCGGTGATAGTCCACGCCGTAGGTGGCGCAAAGCTGGGCAAAATCGATGTCCTGAGGGGTAGCGAAAAAGTCTTCAAAGGGTGGCTCAAATTGGGCGATCGGCAGCATTTCAAAGATTCCGCCGCCGTTGTTGTTGATCAGCACGATCGTTAGATGTCCTTGCAGCTTATTTCGCAGCAAAAAGCCGTTCGTGTCATGCAGCAGTGCCAGATCGCCTGTGAGTAAAACGCTACTGGGCTGACGGTGGGCTGTGCCGATCGCCGCCGAAAGCGTGCCATCAATACCGTTTGCGCCCCGGTTGAAGCAGGGCTGAATTTGGCGATTTCCCGGCTGCCAGAACCACTCTATATCGCGCACGGGCATACTGTTGGCGATAAACAGCGGCGTTCCAGGAGGCAAGTGCTGAGACAGTAGCCACGATACTTTGCCTTCAAACAAAAAGTCGGTCTGTGCCAGGGTTCGATCGCGCTTCTGGCGGGCGATCGTCTCCATCTCAAGCCAGGACTTTAAGTAATGAGAAGGCGAACCCGTCCTGCGGGTCATTTGTGCCGCCACTTGCTCGATCGACAGTCGCAGATGAACGGTTCTCAGGTGCAGCGGGTCAAGATTGCGATCGTCCGGGTCGATAATCCACTGCATCAGCAACGGGTCGGAATTGAGCCACTGGCGCAGAGTTTTGCTGGTGGGCATTTCACCAACGCGAATAACCCAGTCGGGCTGGAGTTTATCTGCCCAGTCAGAATTTCGCAGAATCAGGTCGTAAGTAGTAATCAGATTGGGATTCAGGTCGGCAGCATTTCGCACCGGAGACAGCCCTTCTGCCAGCACCGGAACACCCAGGGATTGCGATAAACGGGCGATCGATTCACAGTAGGTTTGACGATCGCCAGGCTGCGCGACGCCTGCAATGATTAAGCCGCGATGCGGGGCTGTTCCTGCTTCGGGATAATCGGACTGCTGCCACAGTGAAGGAACGGCAAATTGAGCCTCGAACTGCACAAACGGCGCAGGAGCAATTCCCCTGAAAAAATCGGTCGGAAAGCGATCGCCGAGTGCCTTTGCTTCAGCCTGGGGAATTGGCGCAAGCGGATCGCGAAAGGGCAGATTCAGATGCACACAGCCCGCTACCGGCTGATGGGCACGTTCCCAGGCATAGACGATCGTTTGCCGCAAATATGCCAGCAGCGACAGTTCTAGCCCCGGTATCGACAGTTCGCTGTACCAGTTAGGATAAGTTCCATACAGCTTTTGCTGATCGATCGTTTGCCCCGCATTGCATTCACGTAGTTCCGGCGGACGATCGCTCGTGAGAATGATCAAAGGCACACGGCTTTCCCGCGCCTCGATCACAGCCGGATAAAAGTTTGCCCCTGCCGTGCCTGAGGTGCAAACCAAGGCAACCGCCCGTCCCGTTTGTTTCGCCAATCCCAGCGCAAAAAAAGCCGCCGATCGCTCATCCAGTACCGGAATTGCCTCGATCGCCTTGTGCAGGGCAAAAGCAACCGTAAGCGGAGCCGATCGCGATCCGGGACAGATAACGGCGGTTTGGAGTCCCAGGCAGTGCAGCGTTTCCACCAGCACCGACGCCCAGACCGAGTTAGTATTGCTGAAATTGATCGGCATTCCTGACAGGCGAACCCAGAAAAAAGAGCAGAAGCTCCATTCTCACACTAATGCCCGCAGGAGTGCCTGAAGCTTCAGCCGGATTTCTGCCAGTTCGCGATCGGGATTAGACCCTGCCACAATGCCCGCCCCGGCATATAATCGGGCGCGATGTCCGTCGATCAGAGCCGATCGAATGCCAACGACAAATTCGGCGTTTCCTTGGGCGTCGATCCAGCCCAGGGGCGCGGCGTAGAGCGATCGTTCAAAGCCTTCGTACTGGCAAATCTGCTCACAGGCAACTTCGCGGGGTCGTCCGGCAACGGCAGGAGTGGGGTGCAGCTCGGCAACCAGGGCAAGCGGATGCAGGCTTGGCGGCAAAATTGCCTGAATCGGCGTATGAAGATGCTGAATATTGGCTAGTTTTCGCAGGGTTGGCGTTGCGGTGAAGCGAGGGGTTAGCCCCACATTGACCAATCTTTGCGTAATAAAATCAACAACGACCTGATGTTCGTGCCGCTCTTTGTCGCTGCGATAAAGCTGATCGCCCAGCGTATCATCCTCGATTGCCGTCCGTCCGCGTGGGGCAGATCCGGCAAGGGCATCGGTGAGAAAGCGGCGGTTTTGAATGCTCAACAATCGCTCCGGGCTCGCCCCAATAAAGCTCTGTCCGTTGCCGTTGCCGATCGAAAAAACCGTGCATCCTGAATGCAACTGCCGCAAATCGTTAAGCGATCGTCCCCATTGAAACGGAAGCTGAGAAATCACATCGATCGCATGAGCCAGCACCACCTTATCAAACTGATGGGTTTCGATCGATTTCAGCACCGAAGTTACGGCAGGCTGAAACGAATTGTGGTCAATAATTTCCCATTGATTGAGGAGTGGAGTAATGCCCTGCGGAAGCTGAAAAACGTCGTACTGCGCCTGACAAATCGATCGAAATTCCTGCCAGATCGTCTGGGTTAACTGCTGCAAATTCGAGTCAGATTGAATCGGCAAATTCACGATCGCCCCGTGATGTTCCTGCCAGCGAATAATCTGCCAGCGAGGGAGAAAAACGGTCGCGCCCGGAAAAGGAGAATCGCAATGAGTTTGCTGATCAAAAAAAGTAAAACTACAAAAAAATCGAGGCGTTGTCCAGGGAAAATCAACCGGATAGCTCGCTAATATTTGGTCAAGCTGAGTTTGAATGAAATTTTGTGCCTGCTTAAATCTTTCTTTGCCGTTCACTGTTAGCGCAACCGCTGAGCCAATCGCCGCAATCGATCGCCCTTGATCACGATTTTCTAAATAGAAATGAAGCTGATTCGATCGATGCAGATGATTAAGAACAATCAATGGATCGATTACGCTGCAAGAGGAAGTGCTTTGCATCGCCTCGATTTCAAGGGCAACACTAGCAATTTTAGGCTGATTTTCTGCAATCGATCGCTTGCGGCAAAAGTCAAGAAACTGATAAATTTGTTTACAGTCTTGCAGGGGTTGCAAGTGAGTAAAAGGCGACTGACAAAGCATCGAAGAAAAACAGTCCTTCTAAAAAATAAGTTGTCAAAAGGATCAGTCAAAAGGGTCACAGTCTGCTGTGTCGAACCGTCAGGAATTCTTACAATTCCTAATTCCTAATTACAGATTTTAACCTGCTTAGACTTTACCCCAGGAAGATGTTTGAGAAGTCATAACCCTGAGCTGCCTTCTAACTCACCAGCACCTTTGCGCCTCGCCGATCGCCCACTCGCATTCGAAACTCCTTCGGCGGCACAAACGTAATGCCCCGTCGCGTCGGTTTTACCACAGGCAGCATTTCGCTCGAACGGGTTAGCGTCACCTGGCGAAGCACCGTCGCCAGCACCAGCTTCATTTCATACATTGCCAACGCCATGCCAATACAGCTTCGACTGCCGCCACCAAACGGCAAATATTCATAGGGCGATTTCGCCTTGCCCAAAAACCGCTCCGGCTCAAACCGATCGGGATTCGGATAGGTATCCGCCCGGCGATGCGCCAGATAAATCGAGGGAATCAGCACGGTTCCCGGTTCAAACCGATAGCCCATAAGCTCGATCGCCTCCTTGGTCCAGCGCGGCTGCGAAATCAGCGCGATCGGATAAATTCGCAATGCTTCTTTACACACTGCGTTGAGATAAGGCTGGTTTGCTACGGTCATCGGGTCAGCCTGTTCGCCCAGCGTATCCAGCTCTTGTAGGAGGCGATCGGCAATTTGCGGTTCGCGCTGAAGCCAGTAAAAAATCCAGGTTAAGCCAGAAGCCGTTGTTTCATGTCCCAGCAGCAGCAGCGTCATGAGCTGATCGCGCAGTTCTACATCGCTGAGCGGCTGTCCTTCTGCATCCGTGGCGCTCATCAGCACCGATAGAATGTCCGATCGATCATGAATGCCCTGGCTCCGGCGATCGGCAATCTCGGCATACAGCAACGCATCAATCTGCTGCCGAATCCGCACAAACTGTCCCCACGGACTCCACGCCCCCAAATCCTGCTGCAACGGCGGCAAAAAAAACTGCACCGAATAGGTCGGCGAATTGATATCCTCCAGCAATCGATGCAAAAGCCGCTGAAGCTGCTGATAGCGACTGCCGGGCTTCAACCCGAACACGACGCGCAAAATGACTTCCAGCGAAATGTCCAGCATCTCTGACTGAATCTTTAGCACCGATCCCACCGACCAGCGATCGATCGCCTCGGTCGTCAAGTCACAAATCACCTGTCCCCAGCGATACAGCCCCTCCCCATGAAGCGCAGGCATAAGCATCTGCCGCTGTTGCTGATGGCGCGATCCGTCCTGCATAATCAGCGATTCATTTCCGGTCAGCGGACGAAACACATCCGTCACCTTGCCCAGTTCCAGCTTGCTCGACAGCGTGGTAAAAATCGCTTGGATCGCATCTGGGTGACTAAAGAACACTACAGGCGGCGAATTGATTCCCAGCACCCGCGTCGTAAAGGGATCGCCGTATCGCTGCGATTGTTGATCAAAAAAGGCGATCGGGTCCGCAATCAAACTCAGCGTTTGCAGCAAAGACGGCAGCCTGGAACCGCTCGGAAGCACCATAGATCTCCGCTCCATCCACAGTTTTGTACTCCACAGTCCATAGTCTACCGCTCAATCCCGCGCCCCCGCCCGTCCTGTAACTTCTCCTTACCCATGCCAATTGCCAGGCAGATTTTCTGCTCGGCGAATATTCAAACAGCACCAGTCCTGCCGCCTCCAGAGGGTTGCCATTGTCCAGCCGTGTTCCTCTAAGCAATCGGCGATCGGCTGGACCTGGTCAATCAAAATCCCGCTGAGAATGCCCCAGGTATCTGGCTTGGAAATGTCGCTAAAGGACGGAATGAGTTGCAGGATGACTTCTGCCAGAATGTTGCATACAAAGCCATCGACCGGAGCGGGCAGCATTTCCTTGAGGCGATCGAGGCTGCCTTCTTCAACCATCAGGCGATCGGGCGGCAGCTCGTTCAGCTCAACATTACTCTTGGTCGCATCGACTGCCAGAATGTCTGTATCGACGGCATAAGCTCGCTCTGCACCCAGCAAAATTGCTCCCACCGAGAGAATGCCGGAGCCGCAGCCAATATCCGCGACGATCGTTCCTGGTAGCGGGTCGTTGAGTCGCATCTCTAATGCTTCCAGGCAAAGCTGGGTCGTGGCATGCGCACCTGTGCCAAAGGCAACGCCCGGATCGAGTTTGATGATCAGCCGATCGGTTTCGGGGATGGGAAGCCAGGCGGGATTGATTAAAAAACGATCGCCGATCGGTTCAGGATGCCAGTGGTCTTTCCAGCTTTTAGACCAGTCTTCTTCATCGATTAAGTGCCATTGGACGATCGGCGCGGGCAGTTCGGCGCAGAGCAGATCTTGTTTGAGCAACAGAGCCAGGGCAGCCAGATCGAGCTGCTGGGATTTGATTTGCGGCAGGTATGCCTTGACGGTGAACGTGTTGCCCCGTAACTCGCTCGCCATGCCGCGACAGCCAAACGCCTGCAATCGCCAAAAGAGGAGTTCCTCTGCCGCCGGATCAGCCCCGACCTGAATTTCCCACCAGCTACTTGCCAAGAGTGATCACCTCACGAGACCTCGGTTCAGGAAATTTCGGCTAGGGTCACGGTGTAGGCATCACGAATTCCCTGTTCTTTTTTGATTTCCTCCAAAACGCCGTCTGGCACGGGGTCATCAATGCTCAGCACCATCACGGCATCGCCGCGCACGATCTTGCGTCCGACCTGCATACTGGCAATATTGACATTCAGGTTGCCCAGCAGTGATCCCAGCTTACCGATGATCCCCGGCATATCGCGGTGCAGCGTAAACAGCATATAGCGGCTTGGCGGCACGTTGATCGGAAAGTCATCGATGCTGGTAATGCGAATTTCATTGTCGCCCAGGAGTGCGCCCGTGACGGAATGTTCGCCCAGCGAGCCGACTGCCGACAGATGCAGCGAGCCTGGATAGTCACGCACCGACGCATCGCGAGTTTCGATCACGCGGATGCCCCGCTCTTTTGCCTCAATGCTGGCGTTGACGTAATTGACCCGCTCCTGCAAAGCGTTGGACAATAAGCCCTTGAGTGCTGCGACGACCATCGGCTGACTGTCGTTCGTTGCCAGATCGCCCTGTAAGCGAATCGTGAGCGACTCGATCCGTTTGCCGGAAAGCTGACTCACCAGATTGCCCAACGTTTCTGCAAGCTGCAAGAAAGGACGCATTTTCTCCATCACGTCGGGACGCAGACCGGGAATATTCACCGCCGATCGCGCCGGGAGCCCCAGCAGCACATCGCGGATTTGCTCTGCCACATCGATCGCCACATTCACCTGCGCTTCTTCAGTGGAGGCTCCCAGGTGCGGCGTGAGCACTAGATTTTTACTCAGGCTGGTAAGGGGCGATTCGCCCAGCGGCTCGTTTTCATACACATCCAGCGCGGCTCCGCCAATTTGCCCGGCGTCGATCGCCTTTGCCAGCGCAGCCTCATCGATAATGCCGCCTCTGGCACAGTTGACAATGCGAACGGTGGGCTTCATTTTTGCCAGCGCGTCGGCATTGATTAAATGATAAGTATCCGGCGTTTTGGGAATGTGAAGCGTGATGTAGTCCGACTCGCGGAAGAGAAAATCAAGCTCGACGAGCTGACAACCGATTTGCTCTGCCCGTTCAGCCGATAAATAAGGATCATACGCTAGCAGACGCATTCCCATAGCGCGAGCGATCCCGGCAACGTGCGACCCGATCTTGCCCAAGCCAACGACGCCTAGCGTTTTCTTGTAAACTTCTACACCCGTAAAGCTCTTGCGATCCCACTTGCCGCCCTTCACCGACTGATTGGCATCAGGAATGTAGCGTGACAGAGCCAGCATCATTGCTACGGCATGTTCCGCAGCGGCGACCGTGTTTCCTTCGGGCGAGTTGACCACCAGAATTCCGCGTCGCGTGGCAGCAGGCACATCCACATTATCGACTCCGACTCCGGCTCGTCCAATGATCTTGAGCTGCGTTCCTGCGTCGATGACTTCTTGAGTTACGCGGGTTCCAGAACGAATCATCAGGGCATCGTAGTCTGGAATGATCTGCACGAGTTCGGCAGCGGAAAGGCTGGTCTTCACGTCAACCTGAGCCACCTGGGAGAGAATATCAATGCCAACTTGATCGATCGGGTCGGAGACAAGAACCTTGGGCATGGGATCAGCTACATGAGATAGAAACCGGGAAAACAAACAGCAAGCAAAAAGCCAGGTTTTCCACAAGTCGCCATTCTACTGCAAACCTGTCCTCGTCATGGGTCTTTCCCGAAAAGTTTTCTGCTTTTATCGCCTTTGCGAATGGGCGGTGAGCAGGGATGTCGAGCTGCATTGAATTTTGAGCTGAATCGATCGTCTTTTGCGTCTTTGCGATAACGTTAAAGGCGGTTTGCGGCGCGGCTATCTGATGCGTTTCAGCCAGGCTGTTGCAGGCGAAAATGCTGGCTATTTTTCATTTGCCAAGGCACAGAATAACCAGTATTCTGCATAAGGTCGCTCTTATCGTCTCGTAAAGCCCATCTGGTTTGTTTTTCGACGTATGCGCTCTCCCAATCTGCTTGTTGCGATCGGCATCACCACCCTGATTACTGTTGGTGCAGTTCATTCTGGCTCTGCTCAAGCAAGTTCGCCTGTCCAAACTCCATCGCCTGCTGAACCCTCAGCTTCCGAAAAGTCAGAGCAGCGATCGCCCCGGTCTGACGTGCCTGCGGCTGAAGCGACATCTCAGGAAACTCCGGCTACCGAAGCCGCACAAACGGAGGCAACTTCCCCGGTCGCTGAACCGGTAGCTGAAACTGCGGCTAAACCCGTGGCTGAATCTGCCCAACCTGGCGAAGCCAAAACACCTGCTTCTGAGACTTCTGCTGCGGATACTGTTTCCCAGGCAGAACCTTCCACAGGAGAAGCAGACGACCCGCAAACGGAACCGTCGCCGGATTCAACCCCGGATTCAACCCCGAATACCTCAGAAACAGATACTTCGGATACTCCAACAGCAGATACTTCCGAGACAAATACTTCCAAGACAAGTACTCCATCAACCGATACTCCAGAGGCAGACACTCTAACGGAAGAAACAGATACTTCTACTTCTTCAGAAACCGAAGCCTCAGATACTCCAGACACAGATACTCCAGACACAGGCACCCCGACAGAAGCAACTCCTTCCTCCCCCAGCACGAGTGGCAGAGTCCAGTCTCCCGACTATCTCAACCCCAGCCCAAATCCGCTCGATTTTCCGACCCGTCCTGAAGAAGTCGAACTCCAGGGAACACAGCCGATTACGCTGCGGCAGGCAGTTGATTTGGCAGTTCGCAATAATCCTCAGCTTCGCCAGGCGCGGCAGCAGCGCGATCAGGCACAGGCACAGCTCGATCAGGCAAGAGCTGCAAATAATCCCACCGTCAGCGTCAATGCAAACCTGGTGCAGCAGGGTCAGGAAAGCCCTGTTACGTCTCAGCAGCCCCCGTTCACTGTGAACAATCAGGGACAGGTTGTACCCAACCCAAACGCGGGACCCGGAGAAACCGAAATTCAATCGAGTGATGCTGCAAGCCTGAGCGGTAATTTAGAAGTGAGCTACGCGCTGTTTACCTCTGGAAGGCGATCGTCGCTGATTCGTGCCTCAGAAGGACAGGTTCGGGTTCAGCAGCTTGAAATCGAGCGGCAAACGAATGAGCTCATTCTGCAAGTCGCGACTGCCTATTTTGATTTGCAGCAGGCAGGGGCACAGGTGAGAATCTTTCAGT
The DNA here is from genome assembly GCF_039962475.1 of Leptolyngbya sp. GB1-A1. NCBI lineage: Bacteria > Bacillati > Cyanobacteriota > Cyanophyceae > Leptolyngbyales > Leptolyngbyaceae > Leptolyngbya > Leptolyngbya sp. GB1-A1. The sequence goes on from NZ_JAMPLI010000028.1 coordinate 21,155, forward strand.
CCAACGTGGAGCAGGCAGAACAAAGCTTGCGAGATGCAGAGGCACTGGAGCGGGCAGGCGTTGGAACCCGGTTTGATGTGTTGCAGGCGCAGGTTGATGTGGCAAACGCCCAGCAAAATTTAACGCAGCAGCTCAGCAGTTTTGATATTGCTCGTCGCAATTTAACCCAGTTGCTCAATACGTCGAATGGCGTTGACCTCACCGCAGCCGACCCGATCGAAGTCGCCGGAGACTGGAACCTGAGCCTGGAGCAAAGCATTGTTGAAGCACTCAGAAATCGCGCCGAGCTAGAACAGCAGCTCATCCAGCGAGAGGCATCCGAAGAGCAGCGACAGGCAGCCCTGGCACAGCTTGGACCACAGGTAAACCTGCAAGGCTCCTTTGGTTTGAACAACAACCTGGATGCGGGCAACGGATTCTTAAACAACTATCAGGTCGGCGTCGGGCTGAGCCTTAACCTATACGATGGAGGAGCTGCCAGAGCAGAAGCAAGAGCGCAAGAAACGAATATTGCCCAGGCGGAAAGCCAATTTGAAAGCCTTCAGAATCAAATTCGGTTTGAAACCGAGCAGGCATATTCTCAGCTTCAAGCTAGCGCAACCAACATTCAAACCACGGCTCTCGCAGTACAGCAGGCCGCAGAAGCCCTTCGACTGGCAAGACTTCGCTTTCAGGCAGGTGTTGGAACCCAGACCGACGTGCTGCGGCAGCAAACCGCGCTGGCTCAGACGCAGGTGAATAACCTTCAGGCGATTTTGGGCTACAACCGCGCTTTGGCAACGCTTCAGCGACAGGTTAGCAACCTTCCCGAAGGCTTCATCGGCGATACCCCTTAGACGATCGGTAAGTTTAAGTTTGGCAAGAGAAAACGGCTACCCGCGTCCTACAGGCGCGTAAGTCCTATTGCAGATGACGATGGCTAGCTATCTTCGTTGGCGTTGCGAACAGGGGTCACACTGGAGTCAAAATAAAGCTCGTATTCTGCGTCAGCCTGCTCGATTTCAACCTCATAAAACGTCCCTTGAGGGGTCTGCTCGATCTCGTGTTTGGTGATGGTGTAGCTGGGATATTCTTGTTGGACGCGATCGATCACGGCTTGAGAAAATTCCGCTGCGCTCACTTCATGCTCCGTCTCAAGCCACTGCCCATCGGCGGCGAATTCGGCTTCATACTCCACGCCATTGCGGTAAAAAATTCCCTCGTACCCATAGAGCTGTTTCTTCCAGGTAGCAGTTGTGCTGGGATAGCGGGCGGCAAACGCTTGGGATACCGCAGCCGGAGGTTTGAGCGATTGGGTACTACAGCTAGCAAGCAGGAGGACTGTGCAGGTAATGAATGCAGTGGAGAGCTGTGGGATGATTGCTGCGGAACTTTGAGTATGCCAGTGAGGTTTACCCATTGGGACAGAACCCTTCAGTTTTAGAAAAAACGCTCAGATGTCGATCGAATCCGCACTCAAACTAACAGCCCGACCACGTCACTGGGTACAGTATTTCTTCTGACTCACGCCATCACCATTCCGCCATCGACATTAATCACCTGCCCGGTAATGTAGGCGGCAGCAGGATCGGCAGCGAGGAATCGAATCAGCCCCGCGACGTCTTCTGCCTGTCCGTAGCGGCTAAGCGGAATCATTTTCAGCACTTCCTCCCCTTTCACGTCTGCGGTCATGTCGGTGGCTATAAATCCGGGGGCGACTGCATTCACCGTAATGCCCCGGCTGGCAAGCTCCTTTGCCATCGTTTTGGTGAAGCCAATCACTCCAGCTTTTGCTGCGCTGTAGTTTGCCTGTCCCGCGTTGCCCGTTTCGCCGACTACTGAAGTAACGTTGACAATGCGACCCGATCGCTGCTTCAGCATGATTTTACTGGCGGCTTTGGTGCAGAGAAATACGCCCGTCAGATTGAGGTTAATCACAGCTTGCCAGTCGTCGAGCTTCATTCGCAGCAGCAAGCCATCGCGGGTAATCCCAGCATTGTTCACCAGTACATCGACCTGACCCCATTTCTCCATTGTTTGCTCAAACAGAGCCGTGACCTGATCTTCCTGTGCCACGTCTGCTTTAACGGCGATCGCCTGACTGCCCATTCCCTGAATTTCAGCCACGACTGCTTCGGCTGCATTACTCGAACTGGCATAATTCACCACGACTTTTGCGCCTGCACTTGCCAGAGCCAGAGCCGTTGCCCGTCCGATTCCGCGTGAGGCTCCGGTGACAATCGCAACGCGATCGAGCAAGGGTTGAGAAGCGGCTGAAGATGCAGTCATAGCAAGCTCTTTGAGTAGTTTTAGGGTTAATACTTTGTCCAACGTTTGATCTTACGCCATTTCTGTTCCGGTTTCCCGTCCTGCTCACTTTGAGGAAAGTTGATTACGATCGGGAAGAGTAAGCGTTGACAGCGAACCTATGGCGACTCAACAGCAATTTGGCAGCTTCCAAGAAATGCTTTCTGGCTCCGATGTGCCCGTATTGGTGGACTTTTACGCGACGTGGTGCGGTCCCTGTCAGATGATGGCAAACATTCTGGAACAGGTGAATGGTCAAATGAAAGACCGCCTGCGGATCGTGAAAGTGGACACTGATAAATATCCTGCTCTAGCTTCGCAGTATGGCGTTCAGGCATTGCCGACACTGGTGCTGTTTAAGCAGGGACAGGCGATCGACAAAATTGAAGGCGTGTTACCCTCGGAGCGGCTGATTCAGCGATTGCAGCAAAGGGTTTAGGCGGCAGTTCACAAAAGGGGAATTTAGGCTTCGCCGAACGGGGTAATGCAGGATATCTAACACGCCTCAAGCCTTTCTGAGATCCTTCGATCGCCTCCTGTCCGTTACAAGCTTGCGATTCCCCAATAAAAATGTTGAAATTGGGCTGAACTTGATTCTGCCCGTTTCGCTGTATCTGCAGTCAGTGCGGAAGTGCTTTTAGGCAAAGCCCTGTTAAAAGTGGCATTCCGGCAAAAGTTCGATCGCCAGGAACTAGGCAAAGAAAAAAGGGCGATCGAAATCGCCCTAATGCCGGATCTACTTAATGTAGCGTTCTGAATCTAACTATAACACTTTTACCGCTAGATGTAGCGATCGGACAGAAAAATGATCCTATAATTTTGGGTACTCAGTCGCAGGAGATGGAACCGATGCTGAAAAACGATCGCTGGATCTTAGAACAGGCGCAAAACGGCATGATCGAACCCTTCGAGCCGCATTTGATTCGCTCGATTTCGGTCCACGGCAATGGCTTGACCCGCAAAGTTTTGAGCTACGGCTTATCGTCCTATGGATATGACATTCGCCTGTCTCCGGCAGAATTTTTGGTGTTCCGCCATATTCCCGGTACAGTCGTGAATCCGAAGCGGTTTAATCCCGGCAATCTCGAATCTGTACCGCTTCAGTCCGACAGCGACGGCGACTATTTTGTAATTCCGGCGCATTCCTATGGTTTGGGTGTTGCTCTGGAGCATCTGAATATTCCGCCCAATATTACGGTGATTTGCATTGGTAAAAGCTCTTATGCGCGGGTCGGTTTGATTGCAAACCTGACTCCGGTAGAGGCTTCCTGGCGCGGTTACCTGACGCTGGAATTTAGCAACTCATCGAGCGCAGACTGCCGGATTTACGCGAATGAAGGTGTCGTACAGCTTCTCTTCCTAGAAGGCGAACCCTGCGAAACCACCTATGACGATCGCTTTGGGAAATATCAGGATCAGCCGCAGCGAGTAACGCTGGCAAAAGTCTAGATAGACTGGGGGGAATCCCCCTTCTTGATTTCTTGCCAATGGACACACTGCCTCCCCTGCATACAAAAGATCCAACGAATCGGTTCTCAAATCGCGCCGCCGACTACGCCAAATATCGACCCACTTACCCTCCTGAAGCGATCGACCTGCTGGTGGAGGGTTTCGCGCATTCGGTAACGGCAGCAGATGTAGGGGCAGGCACGGGAATTTCAGCCAGATTGCTAGCAGACCGAGGGGCAGCGGTGATCGCGATCGAACCCAATGCGGAAATGCGATCGGCAGCAGAACCCCATCCGGGCGTAACTTTCCGGGAAGGAACGGCAGAACAGACCGAACTCCCCACGCAATCGGTCGATCTCGTCCTGTGCGCACAGTCGTTTCACTGGTTCAATAAAGCAGCCGCCCTTACAGAGTTTCACCGCATTCTCAAGCCAGAGGGACGGATCGCGCTGATGTGGAACGATCGCGATCCTGATGATCCCTTTACAGAGGAATACAGCGAAATTTTGTGCCGCACTGCCGATCGCGAAATCTTTGACCGGGGCGAGCGAAAGTCTCCTGATCGGCTTGCGGAAAGCGAATTGTTTGAAAATTTCCAGACTCACCGTTTTACTCACACCTATCTGCTCGATCGCGACGCACTGATCGGGCTAGTGCTGAGTTCTTCGTATATGCCCAAGGAAGGCAAGGCGTATGAGCAGCTTTTAGGCGACTTACAGGATTTGTTCGATCGTTGGTCAACCGACGGCAAAGTAACGCTCTCTTATCGAACAATGGTGTACGTGGCAAAGACCGTGGACAGTCGAGACAGCGAGTAAAATCAAAGCATCGTTTTCCCTCAATTCCGACAATAGACACAGGACACAAGAAGCAGATTTATCAAAATAAAATGCACGTCCCGGAATATTTTTGGTACGACCCGTTTAATCCCGCCGGTTGGGCAGGTTTCTAGCTTGAGAAAGGCACTTACCAGCCGATCGTCCCAAACGACAGCGAGCCAATCGCGCCGAATCACAGGTCTTCCAAATTGCCCGGGCTCTGCTGCAAACCGGAATAGACGCTGCTCGGGTCAACCAAATCACCGGACTCTCAGTCGATTCCCTCACGAATTTGCACTGAGCCATTCCAGAATCTCGGCATTCACTCGATCGCTTGCCTCATCGTAGGGGCAATGCCCCGCTTCAGGAATTTCGATCAGGCGCAGATTCGGATGCAGATCGGGCAACTGCCGGCCCCAGGTTAAGGGAATCACCCGATCGCCCTCACCCCACAGTACCAAAATCGGCAGCTTCACCCGATCGAGCAAATCTCGTGTATCCAGACAAAAATCAAAGCGGGTGCGGGCTTGCGATAATCGAGAAAAGGCTCTAGCTGCGCCTCGATCGCGTCCGGCAATCAAAAAGCCTTCGATCAGCTCTTCGGTGATGCGGCTATGGTTGACATACGCCAGCTTCAAAATCGATCGCACCACTCGCGGACGGGCAATCAGCCGAAATAGGGGACCAATCACGATCGGCGACGAAAACCAGCTCTCAATCCGGCTCACCGTGGGCTGCAACCATCCCGGCAAAACCTCTTGCCGGGAGGCAGGCAGCGTAATCAAAATCAAATTCTCTGCGAGTTCGGGATAGGCAGCCGCCGCCGTCAGGGCAACCAGTGCACCGAGGGAATGTCCAATTAAGGCGATCGGTCGATTGATAAACGTGCACCAAAATTCATAAACCTGATCAACCCAAAATCCCACGTTATAAGCAGCTGAAGCCTTCTCCGATGCACCAAACCCCACCAGATCCAGCGCGTACACCGTTCGATGCTGGCTCAACGGCAGCAGGTTTTCTTGCCACTGAGTCAAAGATGCCCCAAACCCATGCAGCAGTAAGATCGGCGGCAGAGCATGAGCTTCAGCATGAGGCGATCGAATATAGCTGTAGCGCACCTGCCATCCGCGCCAGATCCAATCGCGCTGTAGACCGATTCGAGGTGGCTGAAGGGGAAGTGAATTAATCGGCATATCAATCGGGAAATTTGCGAGGTGAATCGGATTAATTTCAGTCTAAATGGCGATCGAGTTAACTGGGGGTACAGAAAATCATTGTCCTATTCTTTGACGAGCAATCCCTCATAGAGATATCCCTATAAAGACATCACAAAAAGTATCTTTGCTCTGCAGTGAAAGGAGACGAAAATTCTAATTCTGGTCTGATCTTGACAGCAAAAAATTCCCATGACTTAATTGAAGTAGCAGATGAATATCAAAACTTTGGTGTTCGTCTCATGGGTACTACCTCCAAGCCGCAAGCAGATGTATGTCCAGTATTCTGGTCTGGTATTTGTCGAGGTTTAGGGTAATTCTCTACAGCAAATACTGGCTCAGCATACTGGATATGCGCTGGTTTGTGGCTTAGAGGTAGTGCGTTTGAGACGCTGACCACAGGAGAAGATTACTGGCTTGTTTGAGCCAGCCTATTTTCTGTACTTGATATTTCGATGCTGTTCAAATTTATAACCAGGACAGCTATCAATGGCTTCAAAACAGAAAAAGCGTAAGAAAGATCAACTCATTCGTGAATATGGGTCTCAATGCTGGTGGTGCAGGCATCAATTACCTGCAAAGAGCCTAACGCTTGATCATATAAAACCGAAAAGCAAAGGCGGTTCTAACTCATTGGAAAACCTTCGGCTTGCCTGCTCCCCATGCAACAAATCGCGCGGAAATAGTCTTTATCCCCCTGAATCGCTCATTCCAAATTCTGCTCCGAACATTTCTCCAGTTAATTCTGTAAACTTCAGCTAGCCAGAAAAAGAAATGCATAAGCTTCTAATGTTTAACGATGAAAAACTGCTTCGTCGTGCCCTGACTCATCGCTCTTATATGAATGAAAATCCGGACGAACTCGGACACAATGAGCGACTAGAATTTCTTGGTGATTCAATCCTTAATTTTATTAGCGGGCAGTATCTCTATCGAATTCTTCCAGAGATGGCAGAAGATGAAATGACACGGCGGCGATCGGCTCTTGTGGATGAAAAACAATTGGCTCGATTTGCGATCGAAGTGGGAATCGATTTGCGGATGCGATTGGGAAAGGGAGTCATCCGGGAAGGGGGCTATCAAAACCCAAATCTTTTGAGCAGCACTTTTGAAGCGGTTGTTGGAGCCTACTACCTGGATAAGAATTCAGTCATTGAGATGGTGCGTCCGATGGTAGAAGAATTGTTTACTTCTGTGCCTCAAGAAGTCGTGATCACTCGTTCTGCAAAGGATTCAAAGAATAAGTTGCAGGAAATTGTTCAGGCGACGGGTGCAGCCGCTCTACCTAAATATAAAACCGAACAAATTGGCGGTACGGACCATGCACCAGAATTTATTGCCAGAGTTTATGTCGGTGACAGGGCATACGGCGAGGGAAAGGGACGCAATAAAAAAGAGGCTGAAAAGGAAGCTGCTGAAGATGCTTTGAGAAAATTTAAAAAGAAAGGGTTAATTTGAAATCTTTAAACCCCAACTTCATTGTGCGAACAAGATGCACTGAAGAATCAATTCTCTACAACTGTGACGTGATCTTCTCGACCTATCAACTGGAGGAGTATAGTTTGATCGTAGTAGAACGATCGCGCTTCCTGTGCCTGACCTGGTGGTCTGACCTGGCTTAATTTGGGTTCAATGGGGTTTAGATAATTTTTTGAGTTAAGGGTGCGATCGTGTGGATGCGTCTTCGGGGGGTCTGCCATGAGTCTTTGCATTAATCCGCGCTGTCCTCAGCCCGACCATCCTGGGAATGGGGGCAATCATTACTGTCAGGCGTGTGGCTCAGAGTTAGTGCTGCAAGGACGCTATCGAGTGATGCGGCTACTGAGCGACAAGAGTGGCTTTGGTAAGGTGTACGAAGCGTTTGAGCGCAGCGTTCCCAAAATTCTCAAAATCCTGAAAGACAGCTATAGCAACAACGAAAAAGCAGTTGACCTGTTTCAGCAAGAGGCAGTGGTGCTGAGTCAGCTTCATCACTCTGGCATTCCATCGATCGAGCCAGATGGCTACTTTCAGTACAAGCCGCGCCAGACCGGAGAAGTGCTGCACTGCATTGTGATGGAAAAGATCGACGGTCCCAATCTGCGGGAATGGATGCGGCAGCAGGGCAACCATCCGATCGGCGAAAAGCAGGCGCGACAGTGGCTCCATCAGCTTGCGGAGATTTTGCATTTGGTGCATCAGCACAACTATTTTCATCGCGACATTAAGCCCGAAAATATTATGCTGCGATCGAGTGGGCAGGTGGTTCTGGTCGATTTTGGCGCAGCGCGTGAGATGACCTATACCTACCTGGCGCAGTTAGGCAAAACGGGCGGAATTACGCGCATCAGCTCTGCCGGATACACCCCGCCGGAACAGGAAAAAGGCCAGGCAGTACCGCAGTCAGATTTTTACGCGCTGGGCTGCACTTTCATTTATTTATTAACCGGGAAACAGCCGACCGATGGCGGAATGTATGATTCGCTGAACAACGAGTTTCACTGGCGGCAGTTTGCGCCTCAGATCACGCCCGCCTTTGCTGACTTTATTGATCGCCTGATTGCCCCCAAAGCAAGCGATCGTCCCAGAGATACCCGTGCTTTGCTCGACAGTCTGCATCAGCTTGTCCAAACTCCGGTCAACTCCACCAGTCCAACTTTCATTCAGTCCACTGCATGGCAGCAATTCAGCGCACCCACGACTCCTGAAACGACTCCTGAAACGACTCCCGGAACGACTCCCGGAATGGCAACGGGCGGATCGGTTCAAGTGTTAGCTCAGGCTCCGGGCTATTCACTGATTCTGCCTGGTAAAAAAGGTTTAAAATGCTGGGTCTGGGGCGGCACGATCGCGCTCCTCCTGGCTCTGGGTGGATATGGCATCTGGCAGGTGACAGGTCGGCAACATTCAACGGCCGTGACACAGGCAATTACAGTCGATCGTGATCTCAAGGGTCACACCAGCTTTATTAATACCCAGGTGATTGCGCCCGACGGCAAAACTTTGATTAGCGGCAGTGCTGACAACACCATTCGCATCTGGGATATGACCAGCGGACAAACCCTCCGCACCCTGGCAGGCCATACAAGCTTTGTCAACGCCCTCACCCTCACCCCCGACGGCAAAACCCTGATTAGCGGCAGTGCCGATCGCACCATCAAAATCTGGGACTTGGCAACGGGCAAGCTAGTGCATACACTGCTAGGTCATACAGGCTATGTCAATGCGCTTGATGTCAGCCCGGATGGACAAGTCCTGGCGAGCAGCAGTGCCGACAGCACGATCAAAATCTGGGATTTGCCGACCGCAAAGCTGGCTCGTACCCTGATCGGACATACGGGCTTTGTCAATAGCGTCATTTTCAGTCCCGATGGTCAAACCCTGGTGAGCGGCAGCACCGATCGCACCCTTAAAGTATGGAGTTTGGCAACCGGAACCGTCGAAAAAACCCTCACCGGACACACGGGATTTGTGAATGCGATCGTGATCACGCCAGACGGAGAAAAAGCAATCAGTAGCAGCGCCGACAAAACAATTCGGATCTGGAATCTCAGCGACGGGCAAACGATTCGCACCCTGGTCGGAACGAGCTTTTTTAATCCGCTCTGGCTCAGTCCCGATGGCCAAACCCTGGTGAGCGGAAGTGCAGAGGGTACGGTGCAAATTTGGAACGTCCCGACTGGAGAGCTAATGCAAAGACTGACGGGCTACGGCTCTGAGGTTCGGCATTTTGCCATCAGTCCCGACGGACAAACGATCGCCAGCGGCAGCGGTAGCCACGACATTAAAATCTGGAAGTTTCCCCGCCCTGCGACTCAGTAAGAATTTCAGATTGCGACTTCAGATTGCTACTGGGTCAGCCCATGCTCCAGCGCGTAGCGCACCAGTTCTGTCCGGCTATTGGTTCCTGTTTTGCTAAAAAGGCGGCTAACGTATTTTTCAACATTGCGAACGCTGGTATCAAGGCGACGTGCGATTTCCTTATTCATCAAGCCTTCTGCCACGAGTTCTAAAACGCTTTGTTCGCGGGGCGTAAAGTCGTGCTTGATCGGGGCAGGGGTTTGAGCAATGCCGCCGCGCTGGTTGAGCATGGCGCGAATTTCGGCAATCTGTTTCGCCATGTCCGCAATGTTAGGCGTTTCACTGTCGGAGGCGGCTTTGTTGAGGGCTGCCCGGCGGCTCAGCAAATTCGTGATCACAGCCACCAATTCATCAGGGTCAAACGGCTTCGAGAGATAAGCATCGACTCCGGCACTGTAGCCCTGAATGCGATCGGTCGTCATGCCCCTTGCCGTCAAAAAAATCACAGGCAGCGTCTCAAACCGGGGGTCATCGCGCATTTGCTGAAGAAACTGGTATCCATCCACCTGTGGCATCATGATGTCTGTGATGACAAGGTCGGGGGACGATCGCTGTAGCAAATCCCAGCCTTCGCGGGCATTACTCGCAGTCTGCACCGTAAAGCCTTCATCTTCCAGGTATGCCTGCACTGCCTGACGCAATCCTGGCTCATCATCTACCAACAAAAGCTGACCTGCCATAGTTCCTTTTGCTAACTCACAAGGGGCGAACTGAGGAGCTAACTCAGTATATTTCTCACTCTAGCGAATTTCCCTGTTCTAAGAGTCTATCCAAAGCCAGTTAGCGAATGTTTTGAACGATCGCGATCGTTGCCCAAACCGCTTTCAATTCTGCTGCCTAATCTCTACCAGTCGTCGAATCCGCTTCGTTTGAGCTTTGTTCAGGTTTGTTCAGCCCCTAAATTTCCTAATGCTGGGGGACCTTGATTAGTTTAGTGTCTTTAAGTTGAGAGGTTAGGGGACGTTTTATCAAGAATTCTCCCTCATTCTGAATTTGTCTAAATTTGTGGGTAGACAGCCGTAAACTCTGGAAAAGAGTAACTCTCCTTATCGTCCTCAAAATTATCGTTCCCAAAGTTCTCCACAATTGGGAAATGTAAGGGGCAATGGAGCACCTCAGATACTTCTCAAACCGCCTCTTTAGTTCTCAAACTGCCTCTGTCAGTCAACCGATAGAAGCAAAGTTTGATTGATGGAATTACGCTTTAGCCCCAAAGCTGGCGAGTCATTAGGGGAACTTTGCTTCACGATCGTCAGTTTTACTCATAGGTTCAATAAATTTTACTAAGTTAAATTGATTTTTCGGGAAGTGATCCCCGAATCTGGTAAAAACCAAAACTTAAGCGTTAAATTGCAGCCTGCGAATTTCTGCAAGCGTAGACAGTTCTGGACATCTCCAATCTCCCGATGGACTAGGACAACCCACCATGACTCCTCACTTTCCTCTGGCTCCTCGCTATCGCTTAGATGATGAACTGCCCTGGCTCGAAGGCATCGACCCGGCGCGGAACTACTGGATTTGGACCAATGGTGAGCGGGAAGCAACTGTGGCGATTCCTGGGATTGTGGCGCCTTCCTTAACCGAATTTAAATCGCTGCTTCGCCAGTTTCGTGCCCTGCAACCGGGCGATCGCATGACGCTGACCCGCACCGCAGACGCTCTGGTAATTCACTGCATCAGCCCAAACTGCTACGCGATCGAAACTCAGATTTCTAAAGCACCTGTCTGGCATTTGTTTGATCAAGAAACCCTCGATAGCCTGCTGATGACCGGACATCCTGACTGGCAGTGTGCCCCCAAAGATATTGAACTGGGCCGACGGTTGCTGCTTCGCGCCTGGACTGCTGCCTGAAGAATTCGTAAAGCTCCCAACGGTGCAAACTCAATCCAATTAGTCGGGACTAAGATAGTCTTGATAGACTAGGGAGAAAAGGGTAGGAACAAAGTCCAATCCCTTTTTCAGATCTCTGCGTCAAGCTGTTGTTAGAAATAAGCTCTTTGTCCATGCTCATTGCCGCTTACCCCGTGGGGGAAACTGCTTTGCATCACCTGCCCGGATTTGTGCCCCTGATTGGTGGATTGTTGCCCGCATTGCCCCTGGATAGTCTGCTCTCCACGCAGGGGGTCATGGTCATGCTTCTGGTTGCCTATGCAGGAGCAATGTGGATGTTTCTCACCAGTGCGCCCAAGGTTTACACCGTAATGGTGTCTGACCTGGAACTGGCACGGCGATTTTATGAGGGAATGCTGGAACTGCCCGCTGCTGATGTGCCCTTGCACTACTACTACAACTACGAGCAGACGCTCGGAACCGCAGGCATCGACCCGTTCTATGGCTCAACCGCGAGCCTGGGCAGATCCAACGAGAGCTATCAGTACTCCGAAGGGCTGTGGTATCAGCTTCGCAAAAACACCCAGCTCCATATTGTTTCGGGGGCAGGACTCGGACCAAAAGATCGCCAGCGTCACGTCTGCTTCGACCGCGACTGTCTAGAGCAACTCTTAATGCGGGTTCAATCCTATGGCGTGAAATACAAGCTGCGTCGGGAAAAGCCGCTCAACTTCCTGGTGAAGGACTACGACGGTCGTATCATCGAAATGGCGGAGGTCTCTAACTAAACTCGCCGGATTCGTTGCTGTAATTAAGAGAAGCTGCAATTAAGAGAAAGAGTGAGCAATATAGAGAACCGAGACAGGTTGAAATAGCCGAGCCTGTTTATTTTAAATCCATCGATCGGTGAGCAAAGCTTATCTATGCCCGAAAATACCTCTCAGGAACTTGCAATTCTTGAAAGTCTGATTTAGTGTCTAGTAGGTTCGTTAAATCCTGATATTCGCGACTCATCCCTGACAAGAGTTTTAGTAAGCTAGTTAGGTCTTACCCTCGCTAGGGATATCCTCTCACATCTCATAAAAGTTGTTTAGGTTCAAGGGATCATTATGGAGCCTGAAGTGAAGCAAGAAGCTGGATCTCCTGGTTACAGTGCTGAAAACGTCAACGTCACGATTAGCACCGACGACTCAGGCACGCTGGCAAACTATTCCTCTACCGATGCATCCAATGAACAGTGGCGGCAGATTGGGGAGAAGATTTCTGCATTCCTGGCAGATCTGCCTGACTACCTGACTGACTTCTTCGGGGAATACAAACGCCCGATCGTCACGGTTGGGTTAATTTTTGGCGCGATCGTTGCTGCTAAGCTGCTGCTTGCCATTCTGGATGCAATCAACGACATTCCCCTGCTGGCTCCTCTGTTTGAGCTGGTGGGCATGGGTTATACTGCCTGGTTTGTCTATCGCTATCTCTGGAAAGCCTCCAATCGTCAGGAATTGGGCAGAGATTTTAACGCGCTGAAAGAGCAAGTCCTGGGCAAGTTTGACTAGGAAGTTTCATAGTTTGATGGGGTGGGTACTGCCCACCTGGTCCGCGCCTTGAGAGAGAAACAATACAAGCAAACAATACAAGATAGCGATCGGTTTCTAACGATCAAAAAAAGGGGGCTAAAGCCCCTTTCTGTTTGTAATGCCACTATTGGTGTAGTACTGCTATTGAATCGATCGAGATGGATAGGCACTCACTCTCAGGGGTCGTTTGAGCAGTTGCATCAGTTCATCCGTTGCCCCCTAAATCCCCCACCCTAAATTCCTCAAAGCGCCCTTATGCGTTTGGGAAGTGCTTGTCCAGGAGCGTGGGCACTTCTTTGGCTGAAATTTTGCTGTAGCGTGTTTTGTCCGGCATCACCACATTGGGACCCGCCTTGCAGCGTTTCATGCAGCCCGTTGGCTTAATCGTAATTTCCTGATCTAGTCCCCGATCGCTCAATTCTTCCTGAAGCGATGCGATTACTGCCCGTCCTCCTTTTTTGCAGCAATCTGATTTACCGCAAACAAAAATACAGCTCTTTTGATTTTTTGCCTTTGGAGCTTCTGAAGGAGTGGGCGGTTGAATCGATGGCTGAACGAATGATTCCATCGGTGGTTCCATCGGCTTCACGATCGTAGTTGACCCGTTGACCGTCAATGTACCTGTTAACTCACCAAGAGACTCGCGCAGCGTGCTATAGGAGCTTTCATCCAGCGTCAGCGGATTCACCTGATAGGCTTTGCGCTTCACCGAGCCTTTCTCAAGGTTCCACTTTTGATTACCTAATACTTCAACTCGCATTCCCGGTAGGAGCGATCGATACAGCAGGGGACGAATTGACTTCGACAGTTTAATCTGCTGCTCTCCGTCATCGGTTGCCAACCGCAGATACTTAAGTTTGTAACCATCGCCCAAAGCAAATCCCAGAAATTGCCCTTCAAGCCGAAAATCAACTGTTCGCGAAGTAAAACACTGAGTCATTTTAGGTAGAAAGAAGAGAAAGGATAGATTAGGTCGAAAGACTGAAAAGTGATGATCTTAAAAAGGTTCAAACTGCAAAGTTTTAGCACAAATTTTTAACGGCACTAGCCAGAGCACTGCCAGCATTTTTCGAGCTGCCCCACCAGTGCAGAACGCGACATTGACCACTGCTGCAAAACGCTGCGAACCTGCATAAGCGCAACGGGAGTGTTAGCAAGAACCCGCAGCCTACCATCAGCTAAACAGTCACAGCAAATATCGAGTTCCTGAAGCCTGTGGCAAACCTGCCAGCGGGCACTGCGATCGCACGAAATGACCTGAGCGTGATCGGTTTGGGAATGAGCCTGTTCCATGAGTGTGAGCGTCGTTCTGATAAAAATTTGCGGCGTAGTGCAAGCGTATTTCTAACTTGGATAGAAAAGGAGTTAGACGATTGGACGCAGCATCTTCCTCTGCAAAACTCCCGTTAAAAGAGGAAGTTTTCAGCAGAGCTTTGATCAGTCCACCCTCAAACTAAGCCGATCCAGGAAATCTTCGAGCGGCACTTATTGAGAATCTTAATCAATAACTCCTGACATCTAATGTACGATGCAATCGCTTCTTTTGCAAACAATTCGCAATTAGAAGCAACAAAACCGCTCGACCAGTCTGATAAATCCTGAAAAGTCACCCTGATGCGTCTGTTATACGCTCTCTTGGTGCTGCTCACTTCATTGGTTCAATTTAGACTTCCTGAGTAGGAAATTTTTCGATTCGCCCTTGCTCTGATTGCTCTGTATCGGCTATATGAGCTGTCCAACGATCGCTCAGGAAGCTCAGCAGATCGCCTACCGTGTCAAAGTCTGAGTCGTGAAGCAGTTCTTCAATATCAATTGCAAAACTTTGCCAGAAGTCCTGACTGAGGGTAAACATCCAATCAAACCAGCAGATTTGGCTCCAGTGCAGATCTGCTTCCAGTCGATCGGTGAGCCGCACTCGTCCGATTTCTAAACCAGAGTATTGCTGGAGATGAGTATAGGCAAAGAGGGCGATCGGTACAGCAATTCCCTCTGGTTGACAGTATTGCTCAATCCATTCCTGTTCGATCAGGTAAGGACGCTGATCGAGCTGTTGCCGCACTCGACGACGCACCTGCAAATCTGGACTCATTGCCCTATAAGCCTTGAATCCCCGGTACCAATTTCTCCAGTTTTTCAACCGTTGCCACATAGTTCTCAGTGCGACGGGCTGCTGAACTGTCAGACAAGCCTTGTTCCCAGTATTCCCAGCTTAGGCTGAATTGCGCGAAAGTGGAGTGGGAGAGGGGCGAAGGGGTGGAGGGGTAGAATGCGCGGATGAGGAGTTGAAGGGGTCAGGAGGGGTGATTTGAGTCGGGCAAGAGGCTATCTTTTAGTATTGGGAGCAGAAATTTTATTCGCCTACTACCTATCCACCTATCCACCTATCTCCCTATCCACCCATTTATTTAGAAGAAAGACAATGACGCTTACCGTCTATGGCATTCCTACTTGTGGAACCTGCAAAAAGGCTTTGCAGTGGCTAGACAATCACGCGCTCAACTACGAGTTTGTGAATACCAAAGAGCATCCACCTTCGCGGGAAGCGATCGCATCCTGGGTTCAAGCGTTGGGAGCAAAGCCGATGCGAAATACTTCTGGGCAAGCCTATCGGGCGCTGGGGGACGAGAAAAATGGCTGGACAGAGGCACAGTGGACTGATGCTTTTGCCCAGGATGTGATGCTGCTGAAGCGACCGCTGTTCGTTCAGGATGGTCAGGCGATCGCGGTGGGGTTTCGCGATGCGGAGGCAATTCGAGCCAGAATCCAGCCTTAAAGGGTTTGCTTGAAGGGTCTTGGGGGCGAGACCAGTTCACGGCTGATCGTTGTTCCAAACTGACTCTTCCCCTTCCCGCACAATCAAAATTTCTTCTGATCGAATGCTGACCTCTACCCGATCGCCATACTGAATGCCTAGAATTCTGGGCAGGATTAGCTCGATCGTGCCGGGGTCTTGAAAATGACCCAGTTTCGTTTCCGGGCGCGGGTAATAGACCCATCCGCCATAAATGCGCGAGTAATAGCTCAGGCGACAGGGCGAAAAGGAGAAATCTTCCGGCGCGTGTTCGGGCGACCATTTGACGCCGTGAAATGTGTACTGGGGCATTTGCACAACAAACTGAGCCGGGCGCAGCGACACATTCAGCGTGGCGGGATAATCGCTCGATAAATCTAAGCCTAGTTCTTTAAAGAACGGTATCTGCATCTCGATACTGCCCCTGGGATAAGGACTCTCCTTCGATCGCCCCGACGCGATCTGATGCCCTGCAACAACCACACCCGCCACCGTTTTCCACACCATTTCCTGTGTCCTTTTCCTGACTCTTTTCTTAGCTTTTAATAACAAGCTAAAGACAGACGATCGCTCAAATTCCTCATGCTAGCCTGTGAGCAATTGTTATGCTCGCTTCACGTTTAAGCTCACTTTTTACTTTGACACCAGGAGGAATTTTTCATGGTTCAAACGCCCCCTCCCCCAATTTCCCCTAAACAAATGACCATTCTGCGAATTGCCACCGCAATGGCTTGGTCAGATGGTGGACTGACAACCGAAGAAGTGAATGTTCTGCTCGATCGCCTCAGCCAACTGTTTGCCAGCGATAGCCACCAGCAGCAGCTTCACCAAGAACTCCAGGATTACATGATGCAAAACCTTCCCCTGGATGAACTCCTACCTAAGCTGCAAACTGAAGAAGAAAAAGAGCTGGTGCTGCGCCTAGCCTACGAAGTGATTCGATCGAGTTCTCGCGTTCCCAGCGAAGCCAAAATCAACCAGGAAGAAGCCACTGCTTACGAAAAACTGATTAGCTCCCTCAACCTGCCCTCAGAGAAAGTTAAACAAATCGAGTTCGAGATCGACGCTTTAGATAAAAAAGATGATCTGATTGATTTGTTGACAGAGCGGTTGGGGAGTTCTGCTTGAAGGCAGAAGGGGGATGGGTGGATCAGTTGAAATATCCCTCCGCCCTTCTAACTCATCTCCAACATCCGCCGAATCGGATGCAAAGCCGCCTGCTGAATCTCAGGGGTGAGCGTGACTTCAGGCGATCGATTTTTCATTGCCAGGTAAATCTTCTCCAAAGTGTTGAGCCGCATGTGGGGGCACTCGTTGCAGGCACACTGATTTTGTGGCGGAGCGGGAATAAATTCTTTGTGTGGAGCGGCTTTCTGCATCTGGTGAATGATGCCGGGTTCGGTGACAACGATAAAGCGATCGGCTTCGCCCTTGAGCGCGTAGTTCAGCAGAGCCGTCGTCGAGCCAATATAATCAGCATGTTGCAGAACGGCGGGTTCACATTCAGGGTGGGCAATCACCTTTGCCTGCGGGTGTTCCATCTTGAGCTGAATAATCTTGCGCTCCGAGAAGGTTTCATGCACGATGCAGCTTCCCTGCCACAGCACCAGATTTCGTCCGGTTTGCTCCATTACATAGCGTCCTAGGTTGCGATCGGGCGCGAAGATGATCGGCTGATCGGCGGGGATTTGCGACACGATTTTGACAGCGTTTGAGCTAGTGCAGATGATATCGCTCATCGCCTTAATTTCTGCTGTGCAGTTGATGTAAGACACCACCAAATGGTCTGGGTGAGCCGCCTTAAAACGGGCAAACTCCGCCGGAGGGCAGCTATCTGCCAGCGAACAGCCTGCGTTTAGATCGGGCAGCAGCACCAGCTTATCGGGATTGAGGATTTTTGCCGTCTCTGCCATAAAGTGAACTCCGGCAAAGACAATCACATCTGCGCTGGTTTTGGCGGCTTCCTGAGAAAGTCCTAGCGAGTCGCCCAAATAATCAGCAATGTCCTGAATCTCTGGGTCTTGATAATAGTGCGCCAGAATGACAGCGTTTAGCTCTTGCTTCAACGCCTGGATCGTGCCAACGAGGTCAAACGGAATGCGATTTTCCCTTTGGGAAACGGCAGAATTTTGGTGAGAAAGTACAGTTGTAAACACGGGAAATTCTGAGTTTTGTCTGGGTCTTGCAGTTGAAAAGCTCACTCGTTGAAGGAGTGATGTCAACAATTATAGTTGTTTTTACCAAAAGTACCAGATAAATTCCGTTGCCGCCTGTTGACGCGGTAGGGCTACTCTTTCTCACCGACTCCCTACTCACTGACTCCCTACGAACCGAATTGTTCTTCTTCGTGTCCGACCCACCACTCGCCCAGGTTCATCAAATCCTGGTGAATGTCTGTGAGTTCTTGCTCGTATTCGCCAGGAGTCAGGTCTTCCCGCCGCTCTTTTAGTTTTTGCAGCCGCAACTGAGCGAGTAACCAGGGCTTTGAGATGCTGTCGGTTGCTTCTAGATATTTTGCTAAATCGTCGCTGTTCATGGCGTTATCCCTGTTCAGTTGGTAGAGGTTAAGTTAAGTCTGGTGGAATCGATCGATTTAGAGGCCGCCTGATCAGTTGCGTGATTAGGTTGCGTAATTCAGTTTCGAATCTTCTAGATTTCCCCCTAAATTCCCCAAGATTGGGAGGCTTTGAAAGCGAGTTGAGAAGGGGTTTCTCCTGAATTAAGGGTCGTTTGGATCAGGGGTATTCCGTCTCCAACTTCCGCTCATTGCCGATCGCCTAAAACAGCTTCTTCCGCAGCCACACTTTCAATCGCCTGACGCGCAATCCGGCTAATGTAAAGGGTGACGGCGATCGTCGCGATCAAACCCATAATCCTGACTGCCCACTGCAGTTTAGAATTGGCTAGCTGAGCCGTTCCCAGGTTTGCCAGGCTTCCGGCGATCGACCCTAAGTAGACATACAGCACCGTTCCCGGAATCATACCGACGCTGCCCAGCACGTAATCCTTCAGCGATACACCCGTCACGCCCAACGCATAGTTGAGCAGGTTAAACGGAATAATTGGCGACAGCCGCGACAACAGTACAACTTTAAACCCCGACTGACTTACCGCCCGATCGATCGCCTGAAAGCGCGAATCGTTTGCAATCCGGCGGCTCACCCAACCCCGAACTCCGTAGCGTCCGATCAGAAATGCCAGCGTTGCGCCGATCGTTGCCCCCAGGAATGCCCAGACTGATCCCCACACCAGCCCAAAGACTGCGCCTGCACCAAGCGTCAGCAGCGATCCGGGCACAAACGCAACGGTAGTCAAGCTATAAAGGACAATAAACTGGATTGCTCCCCAGTTAGACTGTTGAATCGCCTCCAACAAATGTTTTGTGGTTTCTTGCAGAGGAAGTGCCGCCAGCATTACGCCTCAGTGAGGGCAGGAACAGCTCCCTTTATCTCAAAAATTCGCTCGATCACGGCTTCCACAATGCGATCGGGCGTAGAGGCTCCAGAGGTAATCCCAACCGTAATCTTGCCAGGGGGTAGCCAGTTCTCCTCAATCTGCAAGTCTTGATGCAGGGGCTTGTGCTGTACTTGATTGCCGGGACCAATGCGATCGGGACTGTCGATGTGATACGAAGGAATGTCGTACTCGATGCCGATTTCCTGAAGGTGCGTAGTGTTTGAGGAGTTGTAGCCACCGATCACCACCATCAGGTCGAGCTTTTCCTTGACGAGCTGATACATCGCGTCCTGCCGTTCCTGCGTGGCGTCGCAGATGGTGTTAAACGCTAGAAAATGCTGATTCAGGCGATCGGGCCCGTATTTCTTCATCAGCGTATGCTCAAACAGTTTGCCGATCTGCTCGGTTTCGCCTTTGAGCATTGTCGTCTGATTGGCAATGCCGAGGGATTGCAGGTCGCGATCGGGGTCGAATCCCGCAGAGCAGGCGCGGCTAAACTTTGCTATAAACTCATCCCGGTTGCCGCCTTGTAGAATGTAGTCGCATACATACTGCGCTTCTGCCAGGTTTAGCACAATCAGATAGGTTCCGGCAAAAGAGCTAGTCGCTACGGTTTCTTCGTGGTTGTACTTGCCGTGAATAATCGAGGTGTAGCTGCTTTTTTTGTGCTTTTCGACCGTGTTCCACACCTTCGATACCCAGGGACAGGTCGTATCGACGATCGTGCAGCCTTTCTCACTCAGGAGCTTCATTTCCTGAACGCTCGCGCCAAACGCAGGCAGAATTACCACATCGCCAGAATCGACCACCGAAAAATCCTTGTTACCCTTCTCCACCGGAATAAAGCCCACGTTCATTTCCCCCAGGCGTTGATTCACCGACGGGTTATGAATGATTTCGTTGGTAATCCAGATCTGCTCGTTGGGGAAGTGCCTCCGCGTTTCATACGCCATCGCCACGGCTCGCTCCACGCCCCAGCAAAACCCAAATGCCTCTGCCAGTCGAATCGTCACATCGCCCCGCGTCAGGGAATACTGGTTTGTCCGAATCTGCTGAATCAGCTCGCTCTGATACTCGGACTCCATCTGTCCAGACACCTCTTCCGCATGACCAAATCCTTTGCGGTGATACTGTTCAGACTGATTGAGCGATCGTTTAAAGGCTTTGGTATCCATGCCGTCTTGCTGCGAAACTCCTTGCCAATTTCAGCGTATCAGATTTACCCTTCACTCCCAGACCTTTCCGCCGCACAAACTATCCGCCGCTAAACTATCTACCCCACAAACTATCTACTGCACAGACTACTGCAACTCAGGCTCCAGCAATTCATGCCCATACACTTGCAGTGCAACGCTCCAAATCTCGTAGCCTTTAGGATTCAAATGCAGACCGTCTGTGCTGTATTCCATCCGCAGGTCTCCGGCGGAGTCGGTAAAGATGGGGTAAAGGTTGAGGAAATAAACGCCTTCCTCGCGGGCGATCGTCTCTAGCTCGTCGTTGAGTTCCTGAATGCGGCGATTTGGAATTGCCAGCAGCCGATCGCGTCCTTCCCAGGTGGCAGCGTCTCCGGCATGGGGCAGAATCGACTGAAGCACAATCTGCGCTTTGGGGTGGCTCTCTTTCAGGTCGCGCACAATCTCTTGCTGGTTGGCGAGAATCGTGCGATCGTTTACGCCTCGGATGACATCATTAATGCCAATCATCACAAAAATTGTTTCGGGCGCGGTTTCTCCAAATAAATCCAGACGCTTAAGCAGACCCGCAGACGTTTCTCCCGAAATAGCCTGATTCAGCCAGACTCGCTCTCGCGGCAGCATCTCGACGGGAAACCAGAGACTAATAGAGTCGCCTGCCAGGACGGTAAGCCGTTTGGGTTTTTGCTGGGCGATCGCTTTGGCTTCGCGTCCGAGCTGCTCGATCCACTCCTCATAGGACAATTGCCGTCGAGGGTTTGCTTCCAGGCTTGTGGAGGAATCCATCGAAACCGTTGATGCCTGATTGCGGGGCGATGTGGTGCTAGACAATGTGGTGCTAGACGATGTGGTGGCTTGCGCGGCTTGATTCGCACGGGCACCTGAGGGAAGCGGCATCTCGAGCGATCGCAGCATTGTCAACAGCACAAACGCCAGAAACCCATTCATTGCCAGAGACAAAAATACCCAACGCGGCAGCAGTGACCACCGGAGCCGCACCGACGAAAACAGCAGAAATTGACGAACTGCGCGAAGCCGACGCTGGCTGACCCGTCGCAGGGAATGTTTATCTTGCACGCCGAACCTTACAGACGCGATCTAAAAGACATCGCCAATCATAACCTGAACTTTCTGCTTTGTTGTGCTAATTTCTCCTGACAACAATCAGACTCAAGATGAGGGCAATCAAGCTAATTCCAGGCGCGGCTTTTGAGCGAGCGATCGAGGTAAACCAGAATGCCGATCGCCACCCCCACACTCCCAATTCCCACAAGCCAGAAAGAGTGGGCAATCTCGATCGACTGACCCATTGCCCAGCCGCCTATGATGGGACCAATAAAATAGCCTACTGCCCAGCAAAGCGAATTAATCGATAAGTACACACCTCGCATAGACTCAGGCGCAAGATTTGCCACCAGTGCCGAAGCCGCAGGCGTATAAGCGATCGTTGCAATTGCCATCACCGCGACGCTCAACCCAGCCCAGAGTGCCGTTCCTCCCGGTAAGCTTCCCGTTAGCCACACCAGCAAAAAGCCGATCGCCCAAAACACCGCCGACACACTCAACACTTGTGGATGGGTATAGCGATTGAGCCAACGAGCCACTGGAAGCTGAAGCAGCGCAGCCAGCACAATATACCAGGTAAACAGCAAACTCAGGGCAGTAAAATTTGCCTCACCGTTTGCCGCCTGTCCTGAACGCTGTCCGAATCCCACAAAGTTCGTCAGGTAAAGGGGCAGAGCCGTATTCAGCAACGACAGATAAGTGGTAAACAAAACATTAACCGCGACATAGATTCGCAGCGGATGATCTCGCAGAGCCACAGCCCAACCCCGCCAGATTTGTTTCGTCGCGCGATCGACGTTCAGCGTTTCCCGAATTGCCCCATGGATAATGCCCAAAAACACCACAAACGAGATGCCGTCAATCCAAAATAGCAGCCGAAACGCTCCCGTCGCGCCAATTAGCAGCCCGCCAAACACGACTCCCAACGCCAAACCCAAATTATCTGCAAGCCGGGTCAGCGCATAAGCCTCGTTGCGTTGATCGATCGCCGTTAAATCCGCCACGGCCGACTCCATTGAGGGCCAATACAGCCCCACCCCCAACCCCATCAGCAAATTGCTCAGCAAAAATGTCGGAAAATTGTAGCTGAGTGCCAGCATAATATCTGCCACAGCCGAAAATGCTGCCGATAACAGCAACGTCTTGCGTCGTCCCCAGCGCGGCGAGTCAGACATTAGCCCACCTATAATTCGCCCAAACACCCCCGAAATCGATTCACTGCCAATGCCAATTCCCACTGCCGTCGCAGATAGCCCCACCTCATTCACAAAAAACACCGCCGCATAAAACAGCACAAACCCAGTACCAACCTGAGATAGCAGCCTGCCCAGCATCAAAATCCAAACGGCACGATTGAGCTTGGGCAACTGAGCCTGAAATTTACGGGAAATTGGATTCATGCGGCATTGGTAGAGTGTTCTCTGTCAGTGTAGGAGATGAGGAAGGGAGTGGGTAGGTGAGGAGATGGGGAGGTGGGGGAACGGTTCTGAAAAACAGTAATAAAGTTTGAATACCAATGCTTTGCCTAACCTGGATGCCGTGACCTGGATGCCATGACCTGAATGCCGTGGCCTGGAAAATTAACAGATGGGTTGTAATGATATGTCTTAAAAGACAACCCATGAAAAACTGGCAGCATTGACCTGGCACAACCGCAGGAATTTGATATGAATTCAACCTCATCTACCCGCCAAACAAATATCACGATCTGGCATCTGGAATTGTTCAAAGCACAGCATTCTTCCTCTGAGGATAATCCGCAATTTCGCCCGAGTCGATCGCAGCCAGAGGATCTAAAAATCGAACAGGCAATGATTCCCTCTCCAGAACTGAGCCGCTTTCTCTACACCAGTGTCGGCGGCGACTGGTACTGGATCGATCGCCTTCACTGGACTTACGATCGCTGGATGCAATATCTCGATCGCCCCGAACTCGAAACCTGGGTCGCATCCCTTAAAGGCACTCCAGCAGGCTACATCGAATTAGAAGTACAGCCAGACAACAGCGTTAAAATTGCCTATTTCGGACTGCTCAAAGCCTTCATCGGAAAGGGCATCGGCGGATATTTGCTCAGCCTTGGCATCGATCGTGCCTGGAACTTGAGCGCAACTCGCATTTTTGTCGATACGTGCAGCCTCGATGGAGAATTCGCGCTAAAAAACTACCAGTCTCGCGGCTTTCAAATCTACAAAACAGAAACGGTCGTTAAAGAATTGCCGATTCGGGCGATCGGACCCTGGGAAGGGGCGTATTCCTGAACTTGTTCTTCTTTGGATTTGGCACAGGGAAAAAACCTGACTTGTCCTTCCCATGCTCTAGCAAGACTGTACTCAGCAATCAGAATAATTTCCTCGATCGCTAAACGATTGGAACACAGCTGTATTGAAAGCTACTGCCGATTTTTTCTAAAGCTTACAGCGTCGGAAAAAATAGCCGCAAATACCCAGCAATCATCGCATCCCCAAAAAACAGGGAAATTCCTGCCCCGATCGCCAAAAACGGACCAAACGGCATCGGCTGACGACGATCGATTAATCCCAACGCCAGTGCCCCGCCGCCTGCAAAAGCCCCGATTGCACAAGCCAGAAACCCCGCCAATAAAGCCAGTTTCCAGCCCAGCCACGCGCCCATCATTGCTGCTAATTTTGCATCGCCACCGCCCATTGCGGTTTTGCCAAAGGCGATCGATCCAAGGAGGGTCACGATATCGAAAATCCAGATCGCCACAACTGCGCCAATAATCCCCATCATGAGGGAATTGGCTGCACCGGAAACGCCTGCATTTGCCCAACCTACGATGAGTTGAAATATCAGTCCGGCAATCAGCCCCGATTGGGTCAGCGAATTCGGCAGCGTCAGCGTATCCCAATCAATCAGCGACAGAGCCAGCAGCCAGCTCACAAACGCCCAGTAGCCCAACCCTGGCAGAGGCAAACTAAACACCCAAAACACCAGCACAAACAAAATTCCGGTTACCGCCTCGATCGCCGGATAGCGCGGCGAAATCTTAGTCCGACAGTGACGACATTTTCCCTTCAGCCACAGCCAGCCCAAAATCGGCACATTGTCATAGGGTTTCAGCCGATGCAAACAGCGCGGACAGCGAGACGGCGGATAGAGCAGCGACACTCCTGCCGGAATTCGGTAAATCACCACATTCAAAAAACTGCCGATACAGGCTCCGATCGCAAACACAAGCAGGCTCAAAATGCCTGAAATCAGCAGTTCCATAAACGGTCGATCCAGCGCGAAGGTCTATTCCGGTTGCAGGTTCGGACAAATGGTGTGGCTTTCCTGCAATTCTGCGGGGTCATGCCACCCAGCCAGAATACCCTGAAGCTGTGATCGAAGCACTTGCAGCGATTCAATTTGCCGACTAATTTCAGCCACTTTTTGTTCTAGATACTGCTTTACCTGACCGCAGGGCAACTCTCCCTGATCATGAACCGATAAAATCTGCTGAATTTCGTTCAGATGCAGTCCCAAAGCCTGCGCCCGTTTAATAAATGCCAGGCGATCGAGGACATCGACCCTGAATAAACGATAGCCCGTGTCCGATCGCTCAACGATGGGAGCCAGCAAGCCAATGTCGTCGTAATAGCGAATCGTTTTAATCGGCAGACCGCTTTCCGATGCCACTTCCCCAATTTTGAGTAGCTTTTCTGCTTGAGTTGTCCCGCTTGTGATCATGGCTTGTGTTGAGGTTTACCCTGCTGCTGATTGAGCAAAATATCTAAAATGCGGCGGTTCTCAGATTGCATCCCTCTAATCCCCGACGGCATCTCGTTCATTTCGTTGGCTTTCAAACTTTACGAGCATCGACATCGATCGTCGCCAGATGAGCATCCGAATCCAGCAAATAGCGCGCGTGACGCGACTGCGATTTTGGCTGAGGCTGGATTGGTTCCTGGCGAATTTGCTGCATGAGCTTCCAGCGCACCCCGATCGCCAGTCCTACCGTGCCTAGACCGATCGCCAACAGCGTTTGATAGCCACTTGTTCCGCCAATGATCGCATCAACCAAGCCTATTGTCAGCATGAATCCGGTAATGGGTTCTTTGCGGTAAAGCGATCGAATCTTTCTCGTCCAGTTCATGGTCGGACTCCTGAGCAGGAGAACAATTGAGGAATCTTTTACCTATCTAATGTAGCGTGTGGCTAGGTAAGTAAGCGGAGCCTATTACTCCTGAACAGTAGCAGCAGGGGGTAGGCTATCTAAGTTAGAAAATACAACAGGAAACACTGAGATAAACCTTCGCCAAAGATGAGTATATGCACCCAAGAATCAATATAACAATCTTAAAAGACACCTAATAGACACACTGAATTTATCAAAAGAAGCTTTATTTAACTGAAATCATTCATATTTGCCATTAGCGACGAGAACGATACCAGAGCACAAAAACATAGGTTAGACAGGTCAATACGGCTCCGAGCAGATTGCCTTTCTGTCGCTGCTGCTGTTGAGTTTTCAATGCTAATCCCGGTTGATTCGCAGCGGGTAGGAGGAGCATGAGGGGTAGTCCCAGCAATCCATTTCCTACAAAGATCCAGAAACACCAGCGATATCCTTTTCGATGGGCAATGCGAGCTGTTGTAACGTAAAGCCGAATTTGGGCTACAAAGAGGGCAAGAACAAAGAGTCCGATAAACAATTCAGGCAATTAGCACCTCGCAGTACAGTACAAGATTTTGCATCAATTCTCGGAAGTTATGAAAATTCTCCTGACAGTACTGATTTGCCGCTGATTTCATTTGCCCCTCAGGATTTCCCTTCACCTGCTGAATGTGCTTTTATGCCGTCTTCCTCCGTGAGTCGTGCTGTTCGTTTCTGTGCTGCCTGCTGCCATTTTATCCTCACAACCTTGCTCGTTATTCCTGCCTGTTCTGATGTAGCGCATCACTATGCAAGTCCTAAAACTCAGTTTGTGTTCTCCTGGGTGGTCGGTTTGATCTTACTAGAGTCGGCATGAGCGTTGCCTTTGCTAGCTCCCTTCATCTTGTTTGCTGCTGTGCAGGTATATCGAGGACGATCGCACTCTCACGCTTTGATCCGTTAGTTTGTTCGTCAGAGCTGTTCTCTATTGATTGAAGGTTTAAAAAGGATTGTGACGAACTCCAGAACGCTCTGCTAGCTTCTGATTTTGACAGCTGCCTCAACCTCGATCGAGTAAATCGCTAGGATAAAAAAGGATTGATTCGATTGTCTTTTTCCCATATTCTATGCTTCCCCTCTTTTTTGCCGAACTTCAGCGAAGCTGGCTGCAACTGCGGCGCTATTCTTCAGAAGTGATCGGCGGCATTATTGGTACGACGATAATTTTTTACGGGCTATTTCTCAGCGCAAAGTATATTGCGGGTCCGGCGTTTCAACTTGGCGATCGGCTGGATTCGATCGTGATTGGCTATGTGCTATGGACGCTGATGCTGTTTATTCAGGGCGATATTGCCGGAGGACTTCAGCAAGAGGCACGCACCGGAACACTGGAGCAATTGTTTCTCACCCCCTATGGTGCGTCGCGACTGTTTTTTATCCGTGCGCTTGCCAGCCTGCTGCTGAATCTGGGCATTAACCTGACGATTCTGCTGCTGATTATTGTGATTACGGGCAGTAAGCTTGCCTTTCCGCTGACACTGATTCCGCCGCTGCTGGCAGTGCTGATGGGTGCGTATGGGCTGGCATTTTCGATCGGCTCTCTGGCTTTATTGCTGAAGCAAGTGCAGCAGTTGCTTAGCGTGTTTCAGTTCGCGCTGCTGTTTTTGTTCACCACTCCCGTCGAAACCTGGACAGGGAGTTTGCGCTTTGTGGGCTGGCTCTTGCCGATGGCTCCCGGTGCAGGACTGCTGCGATCGGTGATGGCACGGGGCGAAGGGCTAAACTGGGCAAGTTTAACAATTGCCTTACTCAACGGTGCGCTTTATCTGACGATCGGCTTAACGCTGTTTCGCTGGTCAGAGCGGGAGACAAAGCGGCGGGGAAAACTAGGCGGGTATTGATGTTTTGACCATGACTTTACGATTTTGAAAATTCGCTGATTTGGAGATCTGTCCATCCTCGTCGCACAAGCCCAGCCTCCAGAAACTGAGCACAAAAAAATGAGGGCAATGAATGCCCCCACGCTGAATTTCTAATCAGTTGGTTGCTGATCTAATTGGTTGACGATCAGGTGCTACCCGTGAACACGACATCAGGAAACTTCGCCTGTGCTTCGGCTAAAGGTTGCCGTCTGCCTTCTTCTTGCCAGTAGTTGATCACTTCCGTGGCTTTGTTGAGCAGCTCAATTCGATCGGACTCAGAAATCCAGTGCTTCGCTTCTAGCTCGCCTTTCAACTGCTCCCAGGCATCGTTGCGGGGCCAGAAGAAATAAGAGGTCAGCGGGCTGGTTCCTTTGCCCACGACCTGATCCACTGCAAGCGCAACGTTTTGATCGAGCCAAAGAACTTTCAGAATAAACTTGGACAAAAACACCTCCCGGATCGTTTCGTTGTTCCCATAACTTCTACAATCCTCTATGGTAATCTACAGGTTCCCACGATCGCCATTTGCAAGAGCGACATCGTGCAGTTTAGCTTGAGCAAGGAGTGTATTTTGGTGCAGCCTGCGGGTAGTTCAGCGATCGTGGTGTTTGATATTGATGGTGTAATCCGCGATGTGGGCAACTCTTATCGTCGTGCCCTGGCAGATACAGTCGAGCAGTTTACCCACGGAGCCTATCGACCCAACCAGGCAGATATCGACGCGCTCAAGGCAGAAGGGACGTGGAACAACGATTGGGAAGCCTCTCAAGAGCTGGTGTATCGCTACTTTGAGGCACAAGGAATCGATCGCTCCGCGCAGATCGTGAACTATGAGGCGATCGTGACTTTTTTCCAGAGTCGCTATCGAGGCACTGATCCGGTTCACTGGAATGGCTATATTTGTCACGAACCCTTACTGCTT
Organism: Leptolyngbya sp. GB1-A1; assembly: GCF_039962475.1. NCBI lineage: Bacteria > Bacillati > Cyanobacteriota > Cyanophyceae > Leptolyngbyales > Leptolyngbyaceae > Leptolyngbya > Leptolyngbya sp. GB1-A1. The sequence goes on from NZ_JAMPLI010000028.1 coordinate 49,612, forward strand.
CAATCCGCCTATCTGCAAGGCTTAACCCAGTCGGGCATTTCTTGGGGATTTTTTAGCGGGGCAACGCGAGGGTCTGCAACGTATGTTCTAGAAAAGCGGCTAGGACTGAAACCGCCAATTCTCGTTGCAATGGAAGATGCACCTGGAAAGCCTGACCCCACTGGATTATTTCAGGCGGTGCGGCAGCTTGAAGTTCGTGACCAGCTCACTGCAAATCTCCCCGTTCTCTACGCCGGGGATACAGTTGCTGATATGCACACCATGAAGCAAGCGCAGATTCAGCAGCCCGATCGATCGTGGATCGGCGTCGGAATTCTGCCACCCCATCTACAGGAACAGTCAGCCGATTATCGCCAGTCCTACAGCCAAAAGCTGACCGAAGCAGGAGCAGCGATCGTTCTACCCAACATTGAGCAGCTCAATCCTGACCAGGTGGCTGAGCTTGTTGGTTCAGCGATTTCCTGAATGCTGCTGGGCAGTTAACCAGCGGACAACAATACGGTGAAGCCACTCTAACCCGACCTGGCTCACCCACTGAGGTGTCGGTAGCTGCCCACCTTCACCAGCCGTCGATTTGGGGTGGGGGATCTTCATAGGGACACTAAAAATCCGCTAACAGGTCTAATTACCAAAATTCTAGGTAGCGGCTTGCGTTAGTGCGATAAATTTCTCATGAAGATCCGTACAACAACAATATAGAAGCTCTCCTTAACCGAAAAACTAATCTGCCTCTGCTTCTTAGAACGACGACAAAAGTCAAGCCTAATGCGGAGTTTCAAGCACAGGCAATGCGCTATTTTGATGGGAAAAATTTCACCGCCATCCTGCACGGTCTTGTATCATAGCTTACCTGAAGGCTAAGTAGATTTGGGTGCAAAAGTGAGTACAAAAGTGAGTACAAAAGTGAGCACGAAAGACGGTCTGAGGACTGAAAGAACGCCCCTTCGCCACGTCAATCCGAGCTGATTCTGTTCCGTTGTGAGCTGCCTCTTGAACTGGCTTTAGACCTTAGTTCCACGTTTTCCACGGACATTCTGGTTTGGGCAAAATATCTCGACGAAATAATTTACGTGTCAGCTCGATGATCGATAAAGGAATGGTAATAAACCAGATAAAAGAGCCAATGCAAACTAGCAGCCAAGAGAGTCGATCGGACTTTGGCGTAGTATGATCAGCCCAAAAAACTCCAAGCAGCGTGATGAAGACAACTAGCGAAACCAGCAGATATACCAAAAGCAGTCGAATCAGCATTACCCTATTTCTCGCCCTGATGGGTTGCTCCTACCAATCGGATTGAGCAAAATAAACTTCTATAAATACAAACAGCCACAACCGTGAACTCGTGCACCTTACCTAATTTTTACTATCATTCCTTCATACTTTATGAAAAATACATATAAAGTTGCAGGAGATTAAGGAGAAGCTTCCCTAAGCTCGAGAATTTGCCAAATCACTGCAATTTTGGTGAGTTGCTACGTGTGATTAAAAAATTCGACGATGGCAGATTATGAGCATCGCAGTACAGTTGCTTTTTGCGAAACCTTTGCTGCCCGAAACGCCTTACTTATCTCATTTCTGAAAGAATCTGTTGCAAAGAATTTATTGCAATGTCAAAAACTTCTCTAGAGCAGCGACCATTGTGGGGGGCCATCGACGAACAGTGGCAACCCAGTCCAAGTCTTTGTAGCGTTTATCTAGCCCAACGGCTGCAACCCAGTTACTTTCTGCTTCGCCCTGTTTTCCCTGAACCCAGAGTACGGCGGTAAGAGCTGCTCGCATATCGGCAAACTGGGGATACTTCCGCACTAGATTTCGCATCTCTCGAATCGCTGCCTCTGTTTCGCCTGTCTGGTAAAGGGCGAGGGCATAGTTTGCCCTGGCAAAGGCATAGTCCGGCACTAAACCAGCTGCTTTTTTGTAATCCTGAACTGCCTGCTCCCATTGCCCCAAACCTGCCTCTGCATTGCCGCGATTATTGTAGGCAGCCGGATCACTTGGGTCTAGCACTAACACACGGTTGTAGTCATCGATCGCCGCTGCGTACTGTCCCAAACCCTCATAAGCCGTACCCCGATTCAGATACGGGTCGGGTGCATCAGGAGCCAGCTCGATCGCCCGATTGTAATCCTGGATGGCGGACTCCAGCTTATTTTGGCTCACTCTAGCATTGCCGCGATTGCTCCAGACAGCAGGCTCGTCGGGGAAAGCTTCAAGGAGCTGAGTCCAGTAGGTTTCTGCGGCGGCAAAGTTCCCCTTGTTTGTGGCAGCAAAGGCTTTTGCTTTCAGATTAGCCAGGGATTCAGCGTTCGCAGGTTCTATGCTGGTAGATTCTACTTGAGCAACGATTAAAGCCAGAGGACTTGCCTGAACCGGGGCAAAATAGCTACACCAGAGGACGATCGACAGCAGAACTGAAAAAAGCAGGTTTCGCATCATGCCCATTATCATGCCAGGGATTGAGTTTTGTGACAAATCCTCTCGCCCCGTAGCTTACTGACTGATCAATTCTCCGCACTCAGCAGCGTTTGCACTAGCTCAAACAGTTCAGCTTCCGATCGCCCCTCAAGTTGCCGATCCTTTAAATCAATTAGCCCATGCGCGAGTTCTGCCGCCCGCTTGCGATACTGCACATGACCGGAAAGCAGATCAGTGAAAATCTCCTGCTCAATTTGCAAACGGCTGGCATCTTCAGCCAAAGGCGAACTGTAAGCCACGTTGTCCACGTCATACTTAAGCAAAAAGATCAGCGCATTGCTAAGTTGCTGAAGCTGTCGTTGCAGTTGGCGCACGTCAAAATCGAGCCGATCGAATCCCACCTCCCCTTCGATCCGCAGTTCCACGATTGGCTGATCGGCTGGGTTCATCTGCTCCTGCTGAATGGCAGTTTGCACCAACGTAATCGCTGCCTGCTCCAGTTCTTCTAGCGTTTCCTGTCCTTTCGTTTTCAATTTCAAACGAACAATCGATCGCTGATAGTAGCCGGTCTTCAGTTCTGCCTGTACGCCGCGATCGCTGATCTCCACCAAATACACGCCGCGCCGAAATCGAGATTCCTCAATATTATTTGCCTCGATCGAGCCAGGGTTAAAAATCCAGCCTTCCTGTTCGTAATTCTTGTGAATGTGTCCCAGTGCCAGGTAATCGACTCCCGCCTGTTTTAAAGGCAGCACATCTGAGTAGCGCAACGCCCCCTGATAGCGGGCAATCTGTCCCTCCATGCCGTGATGCAGCAAAAAAACAGTTTGTCCCGGACTGGGCGGTAAGTCTTGCATTGCCTGACTCATTTGCTCGATCGCCTTCGGAGCAGCCGCGCCGTACCACTGCGACCCCATCACTCGCACGCCGCAGTCCAGGTCAATATAGCCGCCGTAGCCATCTTTCCAGTGCGAATAAAGCGGTTCACCCGCTGCCACGTCTCCCGGCTCCAGCAAAATTAGCAGTTCCCAGTCCGCCAGGTAGCGGAGCCAGTTCGTCCGCGCTCCATAAGGGCGATTATCGTGGTTTCCCTCGATCGCAATAGTCGGAATCCCTGCCTGTTTCAGTTGTCGAAGACAGTGCTGCGCTTGGTTTAGCGTGGCAGGCTGAATGTTACGGTGCTCAAACAAATCACCCGCAATCACCACAAAATCGACTCGTTCTGCGATCGCATATTTTTCGAGGGCATTTTCCAATGCCAGGAAAAAATCCTGGGTTCGCGGTTTGCTGTCGTAGCGATCGAACCCCAGATGAATATCAGCCAGATGCAAAAAACGAGCCATAGTACAAATGGACGCAACTGACGTTATTGTAAGCGGTTCTCTCTAATTCCGTCCAAATCTTCTGTTCTTGCTTGCCCAAGGCAAACTTGGCAGCTTTTGCGGAGGACTGGGACAGCCCTGAAATGGGCATCTACGACACCTTATGACGCAGCCAAATCTAACGATTAGGCAAAATGACGTTGTTTTGGTGAGGTAAATTAAGTAGCGATTGCTAGCGATCGCCCTCCAAGCAACCTCTAAAACAAACACATGCTAAAAAGGGCAGGTGAAAACACTCACCCTGTGAAAGCAGATCCGAGCGCCTTACAGCGAAGAACCAGAAGTCGAAGCCGCCAATTCCTCAAGCTGCTCCTGCTGATCCTGGGAAATGCAGGACTGAATCACAGTCTCCAACTCGCCTTCCAGAATAGCTGTGAGCGTAAAGTTCTGCCCTAGGCGGTGATCAGTCGCACGATTGTCCTTGTAGTTATAGGTGCGGATTTTTTCCGATCGCGATCCCGTTCCGACCTGCGATCGCCGCATCGATGTCACCGCTTCCTGCTGTTCTCGGAGCTTGATTTCGTACAGCTTTGCCCGCAGGATTTGCATGGCTCGCTCTCGGTTTTGAAGCTGCGATCGTTCCTCGGTACAAAAGATTCGGATTCCAGTGGGTTTGTGGAACAGGTCTACCGCCGTTTCAACCTTGTTCACGTTCTGTCCACCTGCACCACCCGATCGCGCCGTTGTCAGTTCAATGTCTTTCGGGTCGATCTCAACTTCCACATCATCTACTTCTGGCATCACCGCCACAGTTGCGGTTGAAGTGTGAACCCGTCCGCCTGCCTCCGTTGCCGGAACGCGCTGGACGCGATGCACCCCCGCCTCATACTTCAGCTTGCTGTAAACCTGATTGCCCTGGATCTCCAGAATCGCTTCCTTGAAGCCGCCCATATCGGCAGGGGATTCGCTCACCAGCTTGACTCGCCAGCGTTGAACGTCCGCGTAGCGTGAATACATTCTCACCAGATCGCCTGCCCAGATGCTTGCCTCATCACCGCCTGTCCCGGCACGAATTTCCAGCATGATGTTCTTGTCATCATTTGGGTCGCGGGGCAGCAGGAGAACCATCAGCTGATGCTCAAGCTGATCAAGCTTTTCAGCCAGTTCTTCTACTTCCATTGTCGCCATTTCCCGCAGTTCAACATCTCCGGCGGCATCTTTTAAGATTTGTCGGGCATCCTCTAGCTCTTGCTGAGTTTGCTTCCACGTTTCAAAGGTGTTAACCGTTTCTTCCAGACCCGATCGCGCCTTCGCCACTTTCTGATATTCACCAGGATCGCGCGCAATGTCAGGGTCAGCCAGCCGCTTCGTTAACTCGTTAAAGGTCTGCTCAACCGACTTTAGTTTTTCTAATAAATAAGACTCAGCCATCGTAGCCTCCACAAGCCTATTGCCTGGATTTCTCGTTCAAATACCTGCTCAAAAAATTAAATTGCAAAAATCGTCCCTGACTTTACTTAGGTGTCAGGGGCGATCGGTAATATAAGCGAATTCCGGCTACTTTTTGTTGTCTTTCTTGTCTTCGGTGCCAGCAGTACTGTCGCTCATGCCGTACTTCCGCAGGAAGCGTTCTACACGACCCTCAGTGTCAATAATCTTCTGAGTTCCGGTATAGTAGGGGTGATTTCCAGACCACACATCAACGTGCAGTTCAGGCTTGGTCGAACCGACGGTCATCACGACTTCGCCGTTACAGTAAACCTTCGCCTCTGGATACCATTGAGGATGAATATCTTTCGCCATGATTCCAAAACCAGTAGAGATGGGCTGCTTTATCTATTTTAACGGCTTCACCTGACAAGCTTCCGCAAGAGGAAGTTAGAAAAGGATTGTTTCCTGAACCGCTTCCTAACCCCAATCCGGGAAGGAACCAGAACCATTACAGACATTCCTTTTACGATCGGAAGTCTTCCTGTATCATAGTCCTCCAGCATTGAGGAATTTAGAAGGCAATGCAAAACCACTAATCCTCTTTCACCCCCCTTCAAGAGGAGGCAGGTCAAGCGAGAGAAGTTATCGCTTCGAGTACTGAGGAGCTTTCCGGGCTTTGTGCAGACCGTACTTCTTCCGTTCCTTCGCACGGGGATCGCGGGTGAGGTAGCCTTCAACCTTCAGGGGCTTTCGGTTTTCCGGGTCAAGCTGGCACAACGCACGAGCCACACCCAGACGGATCGAATCTGCCTGTCCGGTCAATCCGCCACCGCGAACGTTGACCAGAATATCGTATTCAGCTTCCAGTCCCAGCGTTTCCAGCGGAGCCTTTGCCACCGACAGATAGCTGGGGTTGAACTGCAAGTACAGATCGCCCGGCTTGCCGTTGATCAAAAGCTGACCGCTTCCCGGCACCAGGCGAACTCTTGCGACCGAGGATTTCCGCCGACCTGTGCCCAGATACGTGACGCGATCGGCTCTATCAGTAGCTTGCATTATTTATTCTCTCCCGGAATCGTTTTAATGTTCAAAATCTCAGGCTGCTGTGCCTGGTGGGGATGAGTGTTACCCACATACACTTTCAGCTTGGTGAAAAGCTGGCGACCAAGCGAGTTCTTAGGCAGCATTCCTTTTACAGCTTGCTCGATAATCCGTTCGGGAATGCGGTTTTGAAGCTGGTCAAACGTCTCAGTCTTCATGCCGCCCGGGCGACCCGAATGGCGGCGATAGAGTTTTTGCGATCGCTTCTTGCCAGTTACCGCTACTTTTTCCGCGTTGATCACAACAACGTAATCGCCTGTGTCCATATGGGGCGTGTAGGTCGGCTTATTCTTGCCGCGCAGCACCATTGCGATCTCAGTGGCGAGCCGTCCCAGCCGTTGGTCTGCCGCGTCTACGACATACCATTTCTGTTCAAGCGTCTCTTTTGTGGGTAGGTAGGTTTTAGTCATGGGAGATGTGGCTACAGAGGTAAAGTCTTTTTCTCAAGCTGCCCCTGGTCTAAAGCGGCAGGAAAATCTAGAGGAGTCAGTAAATTGAACTGAGGCTGGGTGTCGTACCAAATTTCAGGCGGAAAGGGAAACTCCGGATAGTCAACTCGCAGCAGGCATAAGCCTTGAGGCGGTGCAGCATACCTTACGAGGTCGCGCCTCTGCTCTATCCAGATCTGGGTGAACTCCTGCGGAGACCGATCGCCCTTACCCACCTCAACTAGCATACCGACAAGCAGGCGCACCATGCCATACAAAAAGCCGCTTGCCTGCAATTCGATCTGGATAAACGACCCGCGACGAACACATTCCGCCGCTTGAATATCAACCCAGGAATGGGGACGGCTCGACCCTGCCCGATGAAACGCTGCCAGATGGTGTCGCCCCAGCATTGGCTCCAGCGCAGCCTGCATCAACGTTTCGTCTAGTGCGCCCAGGTAGTAGTGCCAGGCAAACGGACGCACAAACAGATTCGGACGGGTTTCAGTGTAGATTGTGTAGCGGTAGCGTCTCCAGCTTGCCGAGAAGCGGGCGTGCCAGTGAGGAGGGACGATCGCCGAAGCTCGGATCGAGATATCAGCAGGCAAACGATGGTTCAAAATGTCTGCCCAACGATACCCCGGAATCCGCACAGGAGCATCAAAATGAGCCACCTGAGCCGCCGCATGAACACCGGAATCAGTTCGTCCCGCCCCATGCACGACCACTGGGAAACCCAGCACATCTCGAATCGTGTCCTCTAGCACTTCCTGCACCGATCGGTGGTTTGGCTGCCGCTGCCACCCATGAAAATGGGTTCCCAGGTATTGAATCACTAGGGCAACTCTGTGCCGATCGTCCCCAGAAAAATCCGTTTTCGATCCAGCTTTGGAGGAAGGCAACTCGCTAGAAGACATGAGGCGATCAGGTAAGCGCAATTAGGTGAGTTCGATAATTGCCATTTCGGCGTTATCGCCTCTGCGGTTAACCGTGGTAACGATACGGGTGTAACCGCCATTGCGATCGCCGTAACGCTCCTTCACCTGCTCAAACATTCGGTGGACGAGCTGCTTATCGTACATATAGCCCAGAGCTTTACGACGAGCGGCAAGCGATCCATCCTTTGCCAGAGAGATCATGCGCTCTGCTTCGCTACGAACAGCCTTTGCTCGGATCTTTGTCGTAGTAATGCGACCATGACGAATCAGCTCGGTGGTTAATGCCCGAAGGAGAGCCTTTCGCTGGTCGGCTGGCTTGCCCAACTGAGGGACTTGACAACGGTGACGCATAGTTAACAGATAGCGGTAGTTGATGAACTAAATAATGAACTAAATGAAAAACTGAATGAATTCCAGAACCTAAGTTGGTCTGGAGGATTTATCGTGCGGTAGCGTGATGCCCAGCCGATCCTGAAGTGCCTGAATCACCTCTTCAGCAGACTTCGCCCCGAAGTTTTTGATTTCAAGCAGGTCTTCCTGGGTGTAATCGAGCAGATCGGCAACCGAGTTGATTTGTGCTCGCTTCAAGCAGTTATAGGCGCGAACCGAAAGCTGGAGCTCCTCGATCGGAATCTGGTTTGCCGGATCTTCGACGCTATCATCCATATCGTCGATCGGCGCAAAGTCAATTTCCCGCAGGGGGTTAAAGAGTTCAACCAAGATATTTGATGCCTGGCTCAACGCTTCCTGAGGGGTAAAGCTGCCGTTTGTCCAGATCTCCATCAGCAGGCGATCTTTCTCCAGCGAGCCATCCGCTCTGACGCTTTCAATGGTGTAGTTGACCTTCCGTACAGGCATAAACACCGAGTCGATTTGCAGAAAATCCAGGGCAGTATTCTCGTCCCGTCCCCGCTCGATCGCCCGATAGCCTACACCCTTCTCAATGCGAAACTCCATCTCAAAGGTTGCCCCCGGAGCCAGAGTTGCAACGTATTGGTCAGGGTTGATCACCTCGGCTTCTGAGGGAAGCTCGAAGTAGGAAGCCGTTACCGTGGTGGGTCCTTCAACCCGCACCCGACCGATTTGCGGTTGGGTCGAGTAGCTTTTTAGTACGATTTCCTTCATGTTCAGCAGGATATCCAGGACATCCTCCTTCACGCCGGGAACCGTCATAAACTCATGCGTTACTCCAGCAATTCGCACCGCCGTAATTGCTGCGCCCTCCAGGTTTGACAGAAGCACACGCCGCAAAGCGTTTCCAACTGTAATCCCCTGACCTCTTTCCAGAGGTCCAATCACAAACTTGCTGTATGAGCTGCGATCGTCCTGAATAGCAGACTCAACGCACTCAACCTGAAACTGTGCCACAATCCAACCTCCCTTCTCCTTGTGCTGAGGGAAACCTGCTATCCCAACTGGCTTCCCGTGCCCTCACTCGCCCAACTCGCCCAAACTTTGGTAAAAATCTTCGGTAGAAATCCAATGAATTTCTATACGCGACGACGCTTCGGAGGACGGCAGCCGTTGTGCGGAATCGGAGTTACATCTCGAATGAGGGTAATTTCCAGCCCCGCTCCCTGAAGTGCCCGAATCGCAGTTTCCCGACCCGATCCCGGCCCACTCACCATTACTTCGATCTGGCGCATTCCCTGATCCACTGCCCGACGACCCGCACTTTCAGCTGCCGTCTGAGCTGCGAACGGAGTTCCCTTCTTTGCACCCTTGAAGCCACTAGAGCCAGAAGATGCCCAGGAAATCGCTTCGCCACCGTTGTCGGTAATCGTGACGATCGTGTTGTTAAACGTGGACTGAATATGGGCAACGCCGCTTGGAACGTTGCGCTTTTGCTTTTTAGGTCCAGTCTTTTTTTGAGGTTGTTTTGCCATGCTACCTGCCTGTCCTTATGATTTAGCCATAGAAAGCATTTATGACGCAGAAACGAGAGCCAGCTTGCAGTAAGGTAATTGCCCTTCTTACACTGTCCTTCCGGGCTGCGGCTAAACAGCACAAGAAGGGGCGATCGGAAGAAGCACTTCTCCACCCCAGCAATTCGCCACCCGTGTTTACTTCTTAGGAGCCTTCTTCTTACCTGCAACGGTACGACGACCACCACGGCGCGTCCGGGCATTGGTTCTCGTCCGCTGACCCCGCACGGGCAGCCCCAAGCGGTGACGACGACCCCGATAGGTTCCGATGTCCATCAATCGCTTGATGTTCAGACCTTCAAGCCGTCGCAGGTCACCTTCAACCTGATAATCGCCCTCAACCGTTTCCCGCAGGGAAGCCACGTCGGCATCGGAAAGATCCCGAATGCGAGTGTCTGGATTCACGCCAGTTTTGGCAAGGATTTCTTTTGAGCGGGTCAGCCCAATTCCATAGATATAGGTCAGACCAATTTCAACACGCTTTTCACGTGGAAGGTCTACTCCGGCAATTCGTGCCACGGTTCAATTCTCCAATCTTGTCTGTAACGATCGCGCTTTTAGATAACCACAAACCACTAATGAAGGGAAGCCAAATTGGATCTAATCCAACTGAAATTGAGCTAGATTACTAGCATTATCCCTGGCGTTGCTTGTGCTTCGGATTTGCACAAATTACCATGACTCTGCCGCGACGACGGATGACGCGGCACTTTTCACACATACGACGAACGGATGCCCGGACTTTCATGTCCCAAAAATCTGAAGACTACAAAAATGACATCCTATCAAATTAAAAGGATTTTGTCAATAAAATGCTTCTGCAATTGCAGAAGCCAAAAAATTTTATCTCGCTAAAACTCGCTGCGACTCTACTTCTTTCGCAGTCGATAGGTAATTCTGCCCTTCGTCAGGTCATAGGGAGTCAACTCAACCTTCACCCGATCGCCTGGCAGAATCTTAATATAGTTCCGTCTGATCTTGCCTGAGATGTGCGCCAGGACGTTAAAACCGTTATCTAAATCCACCCGAAACATCGCGTTGGGCAATGAGTCGGTGACTGTACCTTCCATCTCGATTAGGTCTTGCTTAGACAATGAGCCTTCCTCTGTTCTAAATCAACAGTTAACAGTTATTAGGTTTATTCGATCGAGGTTAGTGCCAGGGTCAGCCCAATGTCTCGCTTCTCGCCGATCGACATCGCTACCACCAAAACACCAACGCAGCAAAATAAGAGAGCTCAATCGCTCCTCTTCTAGGCTAACAAATCTTCACGCAGTTGGATCAATCTTCAGGTTAATCCAAACACCCGTGTAGAGAATAACTTACTTTAATAGGAGAACGTTTGCACCTATAAAACTTCTATACGCCAGCCTTCAACACCTGCTCAGCCATAACCTTTATATTAGGCAAGGTTGGAGAGACGAGGTTCTAATTACCCCGAAGCTGCTGAATTTCATACTCGCCATCCACTCGCGTACAAATCGAGAGCGTGGGTTATTTGGGCTTGCCGATGTATCGAGTGCCCGCTAACCCTGCATAGTCTACGATCCAGTATTCAGGAATGCCTAAAACTGCATAATCCTTAACCTTCCGGGTGTAGTCATTCTGCCAATTGCAACTCACCGCTTCTGCCACAAATTTAATGGAGCTGCCCAGCGTCAGAATGGATTGGTCAGACCAAAGCAGTTCTTGGGTTAGCTCGGAGAGAATCGCCTCCACCAAATATCCTCATGGTTCTGGAGGAATCTGCGATTTCAGTTCTTTAATCAAAGGTGGTATCTCAAACTGAACCACATCCCAAACAATGTTGAGGTTGACATCATTATATTCATGCACCAATCGATTTCGCATTCCGTTGATTTCTTGCCAAGAGATGTTCGGTAATGCCTGTTGGGTCGCGTTTGAAACTCGTCTTGCGGCTTCAGCAATGACCAATAATCGTCGAATCACTGAATCTTGAAGCTGCACGTTTGCAACGAACTCATCTTTCGAGCTTTGAGCAGTGTAAGCCAGGATCAGTTCTGCGGATTGCAGCATATCAAGCAGAAATTGAAGATCCCGTTGCATAAATTACCTGGGCAGAGGAAAGGATTTCGTAACGACGTAAGTAGTTGCGGCTGGTTTCAATCCCCTGACGGGTAATCAGGTCAACTTCTCGACAAAAAATGGTTTGTAACTCTGCTTCCATCAAGTCTAAGGTACGGAAAGTAGGGTGAGCATCTGGATGGAATTGCACCATTACATCAATATCGCTGTCGGGTCGGAAGTCATTGCGCACGACAGAGCCAAACAGGGCGAGTTCCGTGACCTGCCATTTGTGACAAAACTCAGCAATTTTCTCCATTGGTAGTTCGATCGCCCTAATCGTCATGTCAGTTCTACCCCCAAGGCTTCTAACTGCTGATTTATCCGGGTTACTGCCGTCGCTTCATCAGTTCCGATTGCCCGTTCTACTCCTGTTTTAGCAATTTCTAACAGTTGTTTCGACTGCGCCCGCTTTTGGTGAGAGGCTTCAACCTTGCTTCTAATTTTTTGTTGGACGGAATCAGGCGCTTCCCAAACTAAAAATTAAGCAATTTCGTTGGGATATAGCTCAATCAGCTCGGATGACCCTTTGAAATGCTTTTCAACCAATAGCTTGCCAATAATGCTATTAAGGTAAATCGACAGGTAAACCGGATTCGAGTAAATCAGTTCTCAAAATCGTGACATGGTTATCTGGTAAAGCTTCTTGCTCGTAAAGGTAAGGCGCACACCGTCCAACGATTGAGATGACCGGACGGAGATAACCTGTGCAACTTAATGGATAGCTCATACTCCGTTCCGGTTCAGCGATTTGTTATATACCTCCTTCCCGGAGCCACGCTCTTGCGCTAAATCCCCTAACCGCATATGCAACAAAGGGAACGGCTTGCCCATGCTATCCAACTCCGAACGCCCTTCCACTTCAAACCCCATTCGCAGATAAAACCCTACTGCCTGCTCATTTTGCTCGTTCACATCAACTTTTGTAGCACCAAGTGTCCTGACAGCATATTTAAGCAGCTGGCATCCAATTCCCTTTCCACGCCATGATGGGTCAATGAACAACATCTCGACTTTGCTCTCAACCACGCCGATGAAGCCAACAACTTGACCTTGGTCATTTCGCACGCAGTCCAACTTTGCCACGTGGGGAAGCGCATCGAGCACTAGCGGTTTGAATAACTGAATGTCTGCTTCTGAGAGAAAATAGTGTGTTGCGCGCACAGAGGCTTCCCACACTTCAACTACTCGCCGAAAGTCTGCGGAAGATACTGGGGAAATTCCTTCTTGCAGTTGCATCATTCTCTAAGCTCTTGTCTTCTTTGGCAACATGTAAATTCTGGCCCTATAACGTTCCTGGTCAGCGGTTGCCAGCGTCTTTGAAACTCGGCAGGTGACTTGAGCAAATCCGCTGCACCAGGGTTGTTAGACCTCGTTTTAGATTTCAATCATCCTCAAGTTCCGCCTGACGATCAACATGGCGTTCCAGGTCTTCAAGAGTCTCCCATTCATTGATAACCGCTCCATCTTTGTCGCGTACTTGTAGTTTGGCACCGCCTTTGTAGGCCATGATAATTTGATACATGATATCGATGCTGTCGGCGACGGACTTCTGCGGGTCAATTCCGTATTTGTCCTTGAAGCGTTCGAGTTGTGCAGCGAATTGACCAAACGCAGTGACGGTGCGCCCACTAGAAGGATCTGGTTTGAATTCGCCTTTTGGCAACATCAGAACTCCGAATTCGGGTTCATATTCAATATTGACCCCCCATTGTTTGCGCAGTTCATCGATCAATATGTTTGCACCTTCTTTCTGCGCCTCGAAGCGTTGAAACCTATTCTTGGTTCGATTTCTGAGTCGCTGAAGCCCTTCGGCATTGAGCAGATTGTCGGTTGGTACCTGTACTGAAATCGACTTCCTCGGTTTGCTTGAATCTTCTATGGAGTCAAGGAAAGTTTGAATGACCTCCCAGTAGGTTATTTCAGTGCTTGCATCGTAAATGGCGAGAACGACGGGCTCCCAAAAACGATTCCAATGTTCGATGTGCGTAGATCGGATTGGGAATGAGATGTTTTTCCCATCCTTCGCAAGGTAGCGTTCCAGATTGTCTGTTCCCTTAGATTGAATTAAGAATGACCAGGGCGTGGCGGTTCCGTTATCGAAAATCCGAATAAGGACATCCTCTCCATAGTCTTGGTTGAGATCTTCAGACGACCAACCGGCTCTTGCAAACACCTGATGAAGTTGCGCGCGAGCAAGGTCTTCGATGATGTGTTCTCGTGGTCGCTTGGGCATGTCAGGAATTGTTCCAGAGGTCTAACTATGTTCTAGAGGTCTAACTACTGATTGGGCTGAACTCGTTCGGGCTATCTACCCTGTAGAGGCAATTAGGCTGAATGAATTCCGTCTAATCGCTCCAATTGGACATTAGCCCGACAAATTTTCCGCATAATCCCCTGATTCCAGGCATTAGCCCGAATCCTGAGAGCGTTTCTTCGGTCTGTTTTTGCCTTCCATTCCGCCTAATACGAAATCCGGCTAAGCAGTAACACTATAAAATAGGAGCATGGCACGTACACTGACACTGGAAAAACATCTCAGTAGTGAGGAACTCAAAACTCGCTATCAAACCAGCACTGACCCAATTGAATCACGGCGTTGGCAC
>NZ_JAMPLI010000029.1:0-57107 GCF_039962475.1 Leptolyngbya sp. GB1-A1
TATGGTACGGTGGACCCACCCTGACCCATCCCGAACTCAGGTGTGAAACGCTGAAACGGCGACGATAGTTGGAGGGTTGCTTCCTGCAACAATAGCTCGATGCCAGGGTAATTTTCTGAAATCTCCCCCTTGTGATTATGCTTGGGGGAGATTTTGTTTCGCTCGATTTGAGGCTTGAAGTTACCGTTAGTTTAATGGCAAAACTGGGAAAGTTATGCTTTAAGGATATTCAAACTTGTGTTGAATATTGTGATAGCGGCGTTTACTTTCAGGCAATACGACGATTATGGCAAGTGTGGGATTAAATAAGTGGATTGTAAGCGGTAATCTGGCAGCTGATGCTCAAATCAAAGCAATCGAATTACGGAATGGAGAACAAGCGACGCTTGCAGAAGCAACTCTGTATGTACGAAGGTTGCGCGGTCGGGATGATGCTTTTACAGTTAAGTTAAGAATTTGGGATAAATCGTTGGCTTGGCGAAAATTGCCCTACTTGAAGAAGGGGTCTTTAATTATTTGTACCGGCAGCCTTGAACCGAATCCTTATATTACAAGCAGTAGCAATTTGCCCAAAGCGGGATTGGAAATGACGGTTCTAGATATTGATCTAGACATTGTGCGGGGATTTGAGGGGGAGTCTGTTAGTGCAGAAGCGGTGTTGCCAGACCAGCATGTTGAGGAGACTGGAGGTTCTGCGGTTGGGGTGCCTGTTTAGCCGGGTGTCAGCTGTAGGGGAGTATGAGCAACCCGCAAGGCTCAAACAAATGTTAGGGGTGGGTTAGTAGCATTGTTAGGGTTAGAGGCTTAGTATCAATCGACTCTAAAGCAAGAACTAATGCTCTTGTGTCACACTGGGCAGAAGAAAAGTGGGAATTTTGGGATAGATCAGGGTGTGGCAGGCTGCTAGAAAACCGATTCATCAGTGCAACCAAAAACTCTAACCCAGCCGCTAAGCGTGGAATTGAAATAGATTCAACCAGGGTTCGGGCAAATTCAAAATTACGCTCGGCTCAATTACCAGACGCAGATTGTGGAGTGTCTGCTTCCACCCGTTTGCCTGCTTCCAGCGTGGATGTTGGGTGAGCTGAAGGGTGATTACTTGCGCTTGAGCATCCTGTTGGATCAAAGGTCGTACTTGTGGTTGCTGTGAGGCGTTAGTATACAGACTCATCAGCAATTACGCACTCATCACCATCTCCCACCAGCACTTAATCTGATTGTAGGGGGTCGGCCAAAAATCTGCCCATCCCAACCGTTCTTACTCTGCTTCAAGTCATACTCAACCTAGTTTCTCAAGCCATACAGGTTACCAACTTGGTCATACTTGAGGTTCTCAATGTGCGTCATCCCATAGTGCGTCATCACATACTAGGTTGCATTCTTGGGTAACGTTTGAGGGTCAGTGGTGAGTTCCCAATATTGTTTGGCACGGCGCTTACCATCGATAATTTCTCGAATGTATCGAGTCTCAGTTTTACCATCACTAAAGACACGCTCAAACTTGCGCCAGCGATTGAGACGAACCGTTTGCTCACGCGGCAACCAGACAGCATAATTAGTGCGAATTGCCGCGACGAACTCCAGCTTCAACTGATACAACACATCGATGAAACCGCAGCCACTTTCGCCATACAAGCTATCAGCTAGCACGAGCCTGAACTGAAAGCCCATACCTCGAAGATCGAGGATCATCTGG
This sequence comes from Leptolyngbya sp. GB1-A1, assembly GCF_039962475.1. Lineage (NCBI taxonomy): Bacteria > Bacillati > Cyanobacteriota > Cyanophyceae > Leptolyngbyales > Leptolyngbyaceae > Leptolyngbya > Leptolyngbya sp. GB1-A1. The sequence continues at coordinate 1,697 of NZ_JAMPLI010000029.1, forward strand.
GCAACCATCTCCAGCTTACTGCGGTAGACCTCATCGGGCTTGAGGCGTTCTTTCGGTTTATAAACTTGAAACAGCAAGGGCAAGGTGATATTGTCTACCACCCTTAGGCTGCCACAGCCACAATGCCATTCTCAATCTTGCCTAAGTTGCCGACGTATTGGCGTTTAACATAATCAGGATGTTGTCCCTTCTTTCGGTCGCCTGGGTCATCAATGACCAGCACAATTTCACGCTCACCACTGTTTTGGAGGATTAACCGCAAGCACTGTTGACGAAAAGCTGAAGTTTGCCAGGGCGATTCTATTAGAAGATGATGCAATGATTGAGCGTTGTCTAATTCCGCTACCTGGGCTATTGTAGGTAGCGTTTTGCGTTTGGCTTCACTTATGAGTTCCAAATGCAACTGCTTAAATGACTCGAAGTTCCTAACTTCAGGAAACAGCACTTGATACCATTGGCAATATTCGTCAATGAATTGGACGGTCGCTTTAGCAGGTCGCAGTTCAATCATTGGCTGCACCTTGCTTTCAGGGCTTTGCTCCTATTATTACGCATCCAGTCTGATAGAAGAGCGTTATTGCCGCAAGCGTATATTCTCAGATTCAACTTGCGTTAGAACTGATTCATAAAGTAAATTTTAAGCAGCTAATCGCCGCACCATCAGATAAATTAAGGAACCATAAATCATCGCTTCACTCACCTCTGAATACACCTCATAATCCTTGTTTTAGCGACGGAATTGATTGAGCCATCCAAAAGTACGCTCCACAATCCACCACTTCGGAAGTTGCGCGGATGTTGCTGAAGTGTGCTCAATCACCTCTACCCAAACCTATTCTCCACACACTTGCTTGACTGCATGGCCAAACTTCTTGCCTGAATATCCCTGGTCTACCCATACGACCTCTAATCTAGATAACTTCTCCTTTGCCTCGTCTAGAACAACGGTTGCTCCTAACCGCTCTGAAGCATTCGCTTCACTGACGAGGACTCCCATCAACAGCCTTCGCGAATCGACAACGATATGGCGATGTGCGTCCTTTAACCTTTTTGCCACCATCGAAACCGTAGACTGCCCCTTTTTTTCCGTTGTCTTCACGGATTGGGAATCCGCAATCGCAACACTTGATTGTTCATCTTTGCCTCATTGGGTTCAGAGTTTTTCTCGGATCTAGTCGTGCATTGGTTGCCAAATGCCTTTGCGTTGCCATTGCTGAAAGTAGCGATACACCGTGCTGTACGGGGGTAAGTTATGGGGCAGCATTTCCCATTGGCAACCTGTTCGCTGCACATAGAAGATGCCATTGAGAATCTCCCTGAAATCCACTTCCACGGGATGTCCAAATCCTCTAGCTTCAGGCAGTAGGGGTTTGAGAATCTCCCACTTCGCATTGCTTAAGTCATTGGGGTAGGGCTAGCGTGTTGGATGAGCAATTTCAGGCAGACGAGACCTTCGTAAGGCTACCCCTCGGCTTGTCCTGTCTAAAATTTGCTCAGGGCTGAGCCAGAACTACTTCGGTTTTTCTTTATAAATCAGCTCTTATGTGGGTTTTGCTCATAACTTGATTACCCTCTGGAATAAAACCAGGATAAATAGTGCAACCATCCACAATATAGAAGTAGCCCCCTGATAGTTTGACAATCGCTCACAACAAGGCAAACATTTCAGCACTATGGTTGCCTAAAGTTCAATTCAAGATGCCGCATGTGGAGTGGTCTACTGGTGTCCAGAGCTAGATTTTGTTTTTTAGACCCTATAAAGGTTCTTTCATCAAAGAGTGTTTTATTCTTACGGAATCTATGCAAAATCATTCATGTAAAATCTAACTAATTGGCGTTAGTCTGGAAAGAATTAGAAACGCGGCAACGCAGCTAATAGAGGAGTAAAGCATCCTCTATGACCAACCTATTCTGGAATGCCTCGATCGTAAGCTCAAAAAAGAGGTCACCGGGAATACAGGCAGGAGTGTGGGCAACGAAAGCTTCGTGCAGGCAGGAATGAAAGAATTGTAGGGCGGATCGATCGATTTTGGTTTCCGATGGGCACTCTCGATTTAAGCTAGACCGTTTGGCGCGATCGAGGAAACACCGGAGATAGAAGGGAGATTAGACCGTTATGAATACTGAACGAAAGCAGCCGTTAGATCAGGACGCACTAGAGAAAATTCGTCAGCAGTTTGATCATTCTCCCTATCCGCGTATCGCGCTCGAAACGTCTCCTAAAGATGACTATGACACGCTGTATATCCATAGCCTGGTCACGTCCTATTACCTGAAGCATCGGCGTGTTATAGAAACAACTGGCAAGGTCATTTTAGATGCAGGCTGCGGGTCAGGCTACAAATCTCTGATTCTGGCGGAAGCCAATCCGGGCGCGAAGATTGTGGGCATTGACCTGTCTGAAAAATCGGTAGAACTGGCAGAAAAGCGACTGAAGCATCACGGATTTGACAATGCCGTTTTTTATGCGATGTCTATTTACGATCTGCCGCAGCTGAATTTGCAGTTTGACTACATCAACTGTGATGAAGTGCTGTATTTGCTGCCTGACCCATTGGCTGGGCTGCAAGCCATGAAAGCGGTCCTGAAGCCCGAAGGACTGATTCGCACCAATCTGCACAATGCCTATCAGCGCAGTATGTTTTATCGAGCGCAAAACCTGTTCAAGCTGATGGGCTTGATGGACAACATACCGCAGGAAATGGAAGAAGAAGCGGTGTTTGAAACGATGAAATCACTGAAGCCTGGAGTTAAGCTTCGTCAGGAAGCTTGGGGAAGCGAATACAACAGCAGCGAAATGACCGAAGATAGGCGCAAAGAACTTCTTTACTCCAATCATCTGCTAGTTGGCGACAAAGGCTTTACGATTCCCGATATGTTTGCGCTGCTGCATCAGTCTAAGTTGGAACTGGTGAGCATGGTGAACTGGCGACAGTGGGACGTGACGGAACTGTTTCAAAAGCCGGATGATTTGCCTGCACTGTGGGCAATGGGCTTAGAGCGCGCGACGATCGAGGAAAAACTGCGCCTTTATGAACTGCTGAACCCGATGCACCGATTGATGGATTTCTGGTGTGGACATCCGAGTGAGGCTGCCGAAACAATTCCCTCAACAGGGAAACTGCTTCGCATCGAAGACTGGAGCGATACCGACTGGCAAGGGGCGATCGTTCATCTTCATCCTCAGCTCCGGATCGAGGCGGTTAAGGAGAAGCTGCTGGACTGCATTAACCGCATGGCTCCGTTTGAAATTAGCCGCTTTATTCCTCTGCCTGCCCTAAAGCCGATTTATCTCGAGAGTACTTCAGCCGCCTGCCTGCTGCCGCTTTGGGAATCTGCTCAACCCATTCAAGCCCTGGCAGAACGGTTTTTGCAGATGCGCCCTGTTAATCCTGCTACTCTGGAACCGCTCACGATTACGGATGCTTTTGACAGCGTGAAGCAGCTCCTTGATCGGCTGGAGCCGTTCCTGTATGTTCTGCTGGAGTATTAGCACGGAACTTCTAATGTATTAAAAAATACAAGCAAAATTTTTGCTCAAGGTGATATGAAATTCGATCGACGTGGGCAAGTTATAGCCAGGAGTTAGAAATTCGTATCCCGCAACTCTAGGAGTGATAACTCAATGAAAACCGAACTGAAAGCAAAATTCCTGCAACACCTGCTCAACAAGAAAAAGAATGACGAAGGTTTCACCCTGATCGAACTACTAGTGGTGATCATCATCATCGGTATTCTGGCTGCAATCGCTCTGCCCTCGTTCTTGAACCAGGCAAACCGCGCCCGTCAGTCAGAAGCTACCACCTACGTTGGCTCGATGAACCGCGGACAGCAAGCCTACTACCTGCAAAACAGCCAGTTTGCACCAAACCTGACCAGCCTCGAACTGGGAATTCCCGCAGACACCGGTTACTACAACTACACCACAGCGATTGCAGGTGCTGCGACTAGTACAGAGGCTGATGCAGTCTCCAAGGCTACAAAGACAAAGGGTAGTGTGAAGGAATACAGCGGTATTGTCTACTTGGAAGACGTGGCAGGAGAAGGCGTTACCTCGAAGGCACGGGTCTGTAAGGAGCTTCTAACCCCGACAACGGACTGCGCTACGCCTTAATTTGGTTAGCTGAAGCGTGCTGCAACGGTTTCTTAGTGGCAGCCTTCAGTAACTCAGACGATCTCAAAAGCTGGCTTTCCTACTGCAGCTCCGGCAATTTTGCGATTCAGTCAGCTTTTTTGTTCCCACGTTTTGAATTGACAATTGAATTTTGCGATTCTGATGGCTACCTGCTGTATTGCAACGGGTAGCTTTTTACTGTCTGATCGATCGCTCCACAGGGGCACTCTATTCTTAAGATTAGAATGAGCAACTCATGAGCCAACTAACACTTCCCCAAGCCCCAGAAGTCTTGAACTCCGAACTGCACCAATCTGCCCAGAGTGCTTTTAGCGCAGGTAACTATGCCAGCGCAGCTTTACTCTATGAGCAGCTTGCCGAACAAGAACCCGATCGGGTTTGCTATTTCTGGATGCTGGGACTGGCTCATTTGCTATCAGGTGCGGAAGCAGAAGCCCAGCTCACCTGGATGATGCCCCTAGCAGAAGTTGAAGCAGAACAAATTGATCAGCTCACTGCTGACCTAATAGGCATGTTGGAGGCACAGGCAGAGCAGTTTGAAGCCGTAAAATCCTGGCAGCAGTCCTGGCTGATTCGGCAGCATATTCGCGAAATTGCCCCTGAGAACGTACTCAACTTACTCTATCTACTGCGGTTAGGCATTAGTTTGGAACTGCTGAACGATGAATACATCCGCGGTCTCAACATTGTTGCTCTGCTGCGATTGTCTCCTACGCTAGACCTGGATGAAAAACAACTCCTGCAAGCGGTGTGTCAAGTCGTCGATTTTGGCTATCCCGATCAGCAGGCGATCGCCTTTGCCGAAGCTGCCATGCAGCACGTTCAAACGCCAGAAGCTGTATTCGACATTTTGCTAGACCACGCCTATCGTCTGTACCATTACGATACAAAGGGTGCAGTAGAACTAGTGGCTTTCTATGGTGAGCTATGTTTGCCCTATGGCGAATCTCATCCCGACACGCTGCGACTTTTATCAGCAGCTTACAGTCAGCTCAAGAGATTTAGGGAGTCGATCGACTATGCCAGACAATTCCGTGCTGCTGCTGCTGCGCTGGAGGACAAGATTGCCGCAAACGGATTGCTGGGGAGCAGAATGCAGCGTGCCGGGTATTGCTGGGAAGAAACAGCGGCTCTGTTTGAAGAATCAAAGGGCTATCTGAAGCAGCTTTTTGAGCAGCCGCAGGACGATCGAGAATTGCAGCCGTTGGTGATCAGCCAGGGATTTTTCTACGGCTATTTCTTAGAGGATAATCCGGCTGAACTTCGCCCGCTGCAAAATAAGGTGGGTTCCCTGGTGCAAAACAGTTTACGCAATTCTGTTAAAGATCTGCTCGAAGCAGAGCCATACCAGCAGCGATTCTCTGCCCCAGTTATCCAGGCTGCTCGTACCCAGCGCAAGCTAAGGATCGCCTATATCGCTCACTATATGCAGCGGCATCCCGTCGGCTTTCTGGCACGCTGGCTACTGAAATATCACGATCGCGATCGGTATGACATTTATACCTATCACGTTGACTGCAAGCACGTCACCGAGTTTACCAAGCAGTGGTTTGTCAAATCATCTTCTCGGCTTCCCGAACGCAGAAACGGCTATGCCTCAGCCCGGTTCGACGACGGAAACAGCATCGGGATTGCTAAGCATATCTGTGAGCATGACCAGATCGATATCCTGATAGACCTGGACAGTCTCACCTCTAATAACACCTGCGGCGTGATGGCACTCCGACCCGCTCCAATCCAAGTGACTTGGCTAGGACTGGATGCGTCAGGCATTCCGGCGATCGATTACTATCTGGCAGATCCCTATGTGCTGCCCGAATCGGCTCAAGATTACTACAGCGAAAAAATTTGGCGATTGCCCCAGACCTATCTGGCGATCGATGGCTTTGAAGTTGGCGTTCCGACGCTGCGGCGCGATCGGTTGGGCATTCCTCAAGATGCAGTGATTTATCTAACTGCTCAGAACGGACAGAAACGCCACCCTGATACAGTTCGGCTTCAGTTGCGCGTCCTGAAAAATGTGCCCAACAGCTATCTGCTGGTGCGCGGTCTGGCAGACGAGGGAATGTTGCAAAGCCTATTTAACCAGCTTGCAGAAGAAGAAGGAGTTTCGCTCGATCGCCTGCGGTTCCTGCCTCGCGACGCGGATGAAGAAACCCATCGGGCAAATCTGGCGATCGCAGACGTGGTGCTGGATACTTTCCCCTACAACGGCGCAACGACGACGATGGAAACGCTGTGGATGGGTGTGCCGATCGTCACCAAGGTCGGACAGCAGTGGGCAGCCCGCAACAGCTATGCCATGATGACCAATGCAGGGATCAGTGAAGGCATTGCCCAGACCGACGAAGAATACATTGCCTGGGGCATTCGCCTGGGAGAAGATGCCCAACTGCGAGAGCAAATTTCCCTGAAGCTTAAACAGTCTCGCCAGACCTCCCCGCTCTGGGATAGTGAGAAATTCGCCCGCGAAGTCGAACATGCGTATGAGCAAATGTGGGATCTTCACTTGCAGCAGGAACGCTTTGGCTGGACGTGATAATCTGAGCGTTCGATAAGTTGTAGGGTGGGCAGAAGTGGTGTGTAGAAGAGTTAATTAGAAGAGTTAATTAGGGCAGAGTATGAGCGGTTTTGTGGGCATACTGCTAAGGTTCCATACTTTCCACCATTAGCCCCTATGGATGATTCACCCTACATCACAACCTACTGCGACTATCTCCAAAGCTCTGGATTGACAGCAGAGATGAACGCGGGTTCGCAGATTGCCCATATATTGGAACAAACCCAGTGGGATGAGCCTCAAACTTCTCTCGATTGCAATAACTATGCAGTAGTCGCCCTAATTGAAGCTGAGAACAGCGAAGATCCCACGACACGAGAACTATATCTGGATATGGCAATCGCCGCGTTAGAGCAGGGAAACGATCACCCTCTATGCAAAGCTCATTGGATATTGATTAAGAGCTTGTTAGGAGAGCGAGAAGAAGCTTTAAACGCTGGCTTTTCTGCTTTTTTGTCCTTATTGCAACCTGTTTACAGTTCAGCTTTTAATTCACAAGACGCAATGCCTGCTGGGTTGATCTATCTGCCTCAAGTTTGGCAAGGGCAAGGAGAACCTAGCTCTAGTCGGTTAAATGAAATGTTGCACCTGCAGAGCAGCGATCAGCAAGCTTTACTGTTGCTAGGAGAGATTCTAAACCAATCCCAATTAGTGTTTTATAACTCGATCGGACTGCGATTTCTGCATCTAGCAGCAACTTTATTTCCCCAATCTGCCTCGATTATGCACGCCTTAGGCATTTCTAATCTGGTAAACGGACGGTGGGAAGGGCTGCTTTACCTGCAACGAGCCGATCAACAGCAGCCAAATTGCTCGTCGATTTTGCAATCGCTGTATTTGGCATACAAGGATTTGCAGCAGCCGCAGCTATCCCTTTCCTGGCTGAACACTGCTCAAACGGCTGCTGACCAAAACCCGGATTCATCTGCATGGCAGTGGGCGAAGCTGGAGGATGACAGTCCCTTTACTTATGTAACTGTGGAAAAGGATGGGCTGCTGGCGGTTGAACCCAGCTTTAAGAGTATTGTTACCAGTGTTTTGCTTGTTCAGGGGAGATGGTTTGAGCAGGAAATGGAGTTCTGGCGCGATCGAATTCAGCCAGGAATGACGGTGATTGATGTGGGAGCCAATGTGGGCGTTTATACTATCAGTGCAGCGCGACGGGTGGGCGCAACGGGGCGAGTCGTAGCTATTGAACCATTCTCAAACTGTGTGCAGTATTTACAGGAAACGTGCCGGGTGAATGGTCTCGATTGGGTCACGGTCTGTCGGGGTGCAGCCAGCGATCGCGACGGAATGATCCGGTTAGCCCTGCATGGAGCCAGTGAACTCAATGAGGTGATCACAACTGAAGAAGAGTTAGAGCCTGGAACGTATGAGGAAGCTCCCTGCTTTTCCCTGGATACTTTAGTTGAGCAGGAGAATCTACATCGGGTTGATGTCCTCAAGATTGATGCCGAAGGTCACGAGTTGCAGGTGTTGAAGGGCAGCGATCGACTGCTTAAAGAAATGGCCCCAGTGATAATGTACGAGAATGTAGCAGGAAGCCAGGGTAGCAATCTGCCAGTCGCAGAGTATGTGGTCAGCAGAGGCTATCAGCTTTTTCGCTACATGCCTTACCTAAAACAATTAATCCCGGTAGATTCTCACTCTGATCTGAAGAACAGTTTGAATATTATTGCTTTACCTCGATCCTAAAAAGTTTCAGCAGCAAGCAACTGTCGCATTAATCGCTATCTACACCCAAAAACATGGATAAGTAGTCCCTCGACCGCGTAGTGTTATGTCGGCGATCGAGTTCCGCTAAGAACAGATTGGCAAGATCATAGCCCTGATAAAACTCGTGGAGAATAAACGCAGCGCTCTTCAACACTCGCTCGTCTAGGAGGTGGCGAAGCCGAAAGTCTTTGACATAAACAGCGTCTCCCCAAAGAGTTTGGCAGATCGCCTGATTGGGATTACCGTTCATGGCTAAGGGTTTAAGGGGGCGCCCCATCGTATAGGTAAACTTCAGAAAGCAAAACCCTTGCGATCGAAGAAAAGTATCTACATCGGCAAACAGGGGCTGACCTTTATACAGTTCAACAAACTCCACCTCACACTGAATCACGCTCGTGTGCTTCAAGGTTTCAATGGCATTTTCGAGAGCCATTAACTCAGCTCCCTGAATATCCATTTTAATAAAGTCTATGCAACCTAACTCTTTGATATCATCCAGTCTTTTCGTGCTAGTGGCTTCTTCTTTAACCACCTGCATGAGTTCTCCTAATTGCTGGAAGATATCAACAGTTTTAGCAGCAGGTTTGTAGAGGGATGACGTCATCGGAACATTGGTGATGTTAAGGGTATGCTCCTTACCGTCTCCAATTGCATAAGGGAGGTACCTGATTGAACCTGATGACTGGACTGAAGCGTTTAGCCGTTCACATTCTTCGGCAATCGGTTCAAATCCGATCACTTCTGTACAGCCACTCTCTACGAATTCAATCCACAGGTCTTTGTCTCCGCCGATTGAGAGGGCACCTGCATCAATGCACCGGATTGAATTTTCTAGGTCAAGAAAGTCAAAAAGCAGTCTTGCCGCAAACATTTTTTCTTCGGCATCGGTTATCGTGTCTGATTGCATAAAATTACTCTTCTCTTTCCCAAACGAAATAGAGGGGCTTTACCCGTTGGATCAGCGTAAGTGTTCCCTTAATGGACTATAAACAATCTCAAACTCTTATCAATCTCAACCTGTTGATAATTTTCAGCTTGTTATGGATATTCAAATCCGCCACGATCGCCCCAAAATTTAATATTGCTTGCAGAGAAAAACTTTGGTAGTTTTGGGGTGGCTACCTTCATGACAACGGGCTAGTCAGTACGCGCTTAGAGATAGATTGAGGGAGTTTCGGTCAACCCCACAAGGAGATCGATCGCCAACTATGAGTGCGCCAACACCCATAGCCATCTAACTCCCGGACTAAGATAGGCAGTCTGAAAGGCTAAGACGATTATAGGTTCTGGCTTGTCAGTCTTGTTCAACAGTATTCAGCTCTTATCTCTAGGGTTCTTAACCCTCGGAGATTTTAATATGACTTACCCTACCGAACCGGAATCGGCCGTCAGTCAAATTTTGCGTGACAGATTTGAGCGAGAAGCGGTCAGAGTAATGCTGCTTGGCAATCCTTTAGCTGTAGATCAGTGTGTGATTGAGCTGGAGCGCAGGGGTTTTTGCGATAGCGATGCCTGGACGCCGCCTTTGCTGCTGCCTGAGAATACGGCGATCATTCAACCCCAGCCTAGGGAAGTATTGCTGTACAAACGCTGGTATCAGTTTACGGCATAACGAATTTCGCTATTGCATTGGCGATCGTCTGGCAGTTGCTGAGATTCGGGGGGCAAGGCGGGAATTTTACATTCCTGCAACCTCCTCCAGACCGATCGTAATTATTTCTAGATGTTGCTAAATCAGAAGGCCTTACGGATTGAGGATCTAGAATGGGGCAGGGCAGCTATTCAGATTGACTGGGAAGGCTGACGCTACGTAGAGATTGCCGCTTGCGGTGATTAGAGGAATTTGCCTTGTGTGTTCTCGTGAATTGATTGCGAAGCAGTTTCCCCTTTAGGGTGATCGAGAAACACAGCCCAGACCATGAATTTGTGACGCCATGAATTTGTGCAGAATAGCGACCCGGAAGTTGGGCTGAACCCTTCGGGGAATTTGGTGTCGCCCTTCTGACGTTCATTGGAGTAATCAAATGGGTATTGCAAGTATTAATCCGGCAACGGGGGAAACGCTCAAGACCTTTGAGCCGCTATCCGATGCGGCAATTTCTGGCGCGATCGATCGAGCGCAGCAGACTTTTGAACAATATCGCGACACCGAGATGGCTCAGCGATCGCAGTGGCTACACCGTGCTGCCCAAATTTTGACCGACAAACGAGAGCAGTACGGCAAGATGATGACGCTGGAAATGGGGAAGCCCCTTGCGGCCGCGATTGCGGAAGTTGAGAAATGTGCGCTGGTGTGCCGCTACTACGCCGACCATGCGGCTGAATTTTTGAACGATCGAGTCATTCCGACCGATGCAGGCAAAAGCTTTGTGCGCTATCAGCCGTTGGGGATTATTCTGGCGGTGATGCCGTGGAATTTTCCCTTCTGGCAGGTGTTTCGCTTTGCGGCTCCGGCTCTGATGGCGGGAAATGTGGGCATTTTGAAGCACGCCTCGAATGTGCCCCAATCGGCTTTGGCGATCGAAGAGATTTTGCTGGAAGCGGGATTTCCGCAAGGAGTGTTTCAAACGCTGCTGATTAGCGCAGATCAGGTGAGTCAAATTATTGCAGACGATCGGGTGAAAGCTGCCACGCTGACCGGAAGCGAAGGAGCGGGAGCTAGCCTTGCCAGCGGAGCCGGGAAGCAAATCAAAAAAACTGTGCTGGAACTGGGTGGCAGCGATCCCTTTGTCGTAATGGAAAGTGCGGATCTGGAAACGGCGGTTGCTACGGCAGTCACAGCACGGATGATCAACAACGGACAATCCTGCATTGCGGCGAAGCGATTTATCGTGCAGGAGTCGATCGCCGATGTGTTTCTGGAAAAGCTCGTTGCCCGATACGCGGCTCTCAGAGTGGGCGATCCAATGGATGCCAATACTGAGATTGGTCCGCTGGCAACGCCCGGTATTGTGCATGAATTAGCGCATCAGGTGCAAACTGCGATCGATCAAGGGGGAACGCTGCGGTATGGCGGCGAGCCGGATTCGCTGAAATTAAACGAATCCCTCAAGCGAGGCAATTTCTTTCCGCCCACGATTCTGAGCGATTTACCAATCGATGCTTCGATCGTTCAGGAAGAGTTCTTTGGTCCGGTGGCAATGGTGTTTCGGGTTCCTGATCTGGATGCTGCGATTCGTTTTGCCAACCATAGCCCGTTTGGACTGGGAGCAAGTGCCTGGTCGCAAAATCCACAGGAAATCGATCGCCTGATTAACGAGATCGAAGCGGGCTCGGTATTTATCAATAGCATGGTTAAGTCTGATCCTCGTTTGCCGTTTGGGGGAACGAAGCGATCGGGCTATGGGCGAGAGCTGAGCGAAGAAGGCATCCGTGAGTTTGTGAATATCAAAACGGTCTGGGTCAAATAAGGGTGAAGCAAGGGTCACATGAGGAGTAACTTATGACTGAAATGACGACCGCCCAACTGCTGGTTCAATGTCTGGAAAACGAAGGCGTTGAATATGTGTTTGGGCTACCGGGTGAGGAGAATTTGCACGTTTTGCAGGCACTCAAGCAATCTTCGATTCAGTTCATCACGACCCGTCACGAGCAGGGAGCTGCGTTTATGGCGGATGTCTATGGGCGGCTGACCGGAAAAGCGGGGGTATGCCTCTCGACGCTGGGACCGGGTGCGACGAATTTAATGACGGGCGTGGCGGATGCAAACCTCGATCGCGCTCCCCTGGTGGCGATTACCGGGCAGGTGGGAACCGATCGAATGCACATTGAATCTCACCAGTACCTCGATCTGGTGGCGATGTTTAGTCCGGTAACAAAATGGAATACCCAGATTGTACGCCCCAGCATTACGCCGGAAGTGGTGCGTCGCGCCTTTAAGATTGCCCAAACCGAAAAACCGGGAGCAGTTCACATCGATCTGCCGGAAAATATTGCCGCCATGCCCGTAGATGGGAAACCGCTGCGCCCCGATTCGCGGGAAAAGGTCTACGCTTCGTTTAGTAGCATCGAACGGGCAGCCGCCGCGATCGATCAGGCAAAAAATCCGCTGATTCTTGTGGGAAATGGTGCGATTCGTGCCCATGCCAGCGAAGCATTAACTCGATTTGCCTCCGAACTCAATATTCCGGTTGCCAATACCTTTATGGGCAAAGGAGTGATTCCTTATCAACATCCGCTGGCACTCTGGTCAGTCGGACTTCAACAGCGCGATTATATTAATTGCGGCTTCGACTATACCGACCTGGTGATTTGCGTCGGCTACGATTTGGTGGAATATTCGCCCAAACGCTGGAACCCAACAGGTGATACGCTGATCGTCCATATCGACATGAAGCCTGCTGAAGTAGACAGCAGCTATACTCCCCTGGCCGAGGTCGTGGGTGATATTTGCGATTCGCTCAATGAGATTGCGCGTCGGGTCGATCGCTCCCGCAAGCCTGCATCCTATGTAGCGGAACTCAGGGCAGACATCAAAGCGGACTACGAAGAACATGCCAAAGATGATGGATTTCCGATTAAACCGCAAAAGCTGATTTACGATCTGCGGCAGGTGATGGGACCCGAAGACATCGTCATTTCGGATGTGGGCGCCCATAAAATGTGGATGGCGCGACACTATCACTGCGATCGCCCCAATACCTGTATTATTTCCAACGGATTCGCCGCAATGGGCATCGCAATTCCGGGCGCAATTGCTGCTAAGCTCGTCGCACCCCAGCGCAAAATTGTTGCAGTTACCGGAGACGGCGGCTTTATGATGAACTGCCAGGAGCTAGAAACAGCACTGCGGGTTGGTACACCCTTTGTCACTATTATCTTTAATGACGGCGGCTACGGCTTGATTGAGTGGAAGCAGCTTAACCAATTTGGCGAACCAGCTTTTGTTCACTTTGGCAATCCCGATTTTGTAAAGCTCGCCGAAAGCATGGGACTCAAAGGCTACCGCGTCGAGTCGAGCCTTGATTTTGTGCCGATGCTGAAAGATGCCCTCGAACAAAATGTGCCCACCGTGATCGACGTGCCAATCGACTATCGGGAAAATCTGCGGTTCAGCAAGCGATCGGGCGATTTGACCTGCTCGATTTAGCCATCAGGACTGTTTGAGAAACAATCGCTCTGAGCCGAACTGCCCCCTTAGAGGATCTCAGGTCGGCTCTGCTGCGGTTTGAGATTTTGTAGCCCATCCTGGGGAGAACCTCGCTTTAAGGAATTCAAAGTCCCCAACTTTGGGAAATTTAGAGGGCAGTGTAGGCAATTCGCTACTTTTCCAAACATCCTCCTACTGCTGATGGCTGATTTTGAACCACAAACGATCGTTTCCCTTGCCGCAGATGCCCTTGCTGCAGAAGACTATGCAAAGGCGATCGATCTTTGCACTCAGGCAATTGAAATTGATTCCGGTTTGCTGATGGCTTACTGGTATCTGGGTCTGGCGCAACTGCTGCAAGGCCATGAGCTAGAGGCTCAGGCAACGTGGATCTCGGCAATCACTGCGATCGATCTGCAAGAGGCGGATCAGGCAATCAATCAACTGCTTGGCATCCTGTTTGTGGAAGCAGAGCGACAGAGCGGCAAGCCCGATTTACAGGAACGCATTTATACTCAGGCGCTGGAGATTTCGCCTGAACCGAGCGGCATTTATCTGGGTCTGGGCAGAGCGATCGCACTACAGGGCAGGCTCGACGAGGCGATCGAACTCTGGCAGCAGGCAGTCCAAGCGCGACCCGACTGGGCTGATCCCTATCTTGAATTGGCGCAGATCTGGCAGAAGTTGGGGCAGATTCCAGACGCGATCGAGGCATATCGTCATGTCCTGCAACTGCGATCGGAACGCGAAGACCTGTGGGAAATTCATTACAGGCTGGGACTTTGTTTGTCGCAGGCAGGGCAATGGCAGGAGGGGGTTCCTTCCACGTTGCGCTCTGCGCTAATTGAGCAATTTCACCAAACGGTTGAGCTGAATCCTAGATTTGCTCCTGCCTGGGGCGATCTGGGTGGAGCATTGCTGCAAGAGCGACAGTGGCAAGACGCGATCGATTGTTTTTTTGCTGCTGTTTGTCAGCACTCCGGGTTTGCTCAGCAATACTGCGGCTGGGCGGCAACGCTTCCAACAAAACAGCTCCGCTCCCAGCGCAGCGCCCAATTCCTTCACCTGGTAAAAATCCAGGCTCCACAAGCCGAAATTCTCCAGTCTCTTCGATCGCTCCTCCCAGCTCCGCCAGTGCCTGCGTCTTCTGCTGCCTCTGTTCCTCTGGTTTGCTGCCCCACCGGATACTATGAAACGGCTCAGGCTGCAGTCAGAACGGGCGAAGTCTCAGAGTATAGCTCACTCGATCCGGCTGGCTTGCTGCCGCTCACTCTACCTCGATCGCTGGATGGTTCGGTTCACTGGAGCTTTCGCTTTGGCACTGCCGTACCTATGCCTGAAACGTTTGTGGTGCAGATTCCGCAGGGACAATTCTGGTTAAATGCCGATGAAAGCAGCAGTGCGATTTTAACCGCAGACAATAGACTGCTTGGAGATTTATCGCCTGAATTTCCGCTGCTCAGTCCCGGACATCCTGATAAACATCCCAATCGGCATTCTCTTTTGCAGCAGCCTTTGAATCAGCAGCAGCCTTTGAATCAAGATATTTCGCAAACGGTGTGCCATATAGAGGGGACGATCGCAGTCCTGGCAGGACTCACGAATGGAATGTATTTTCACTGGATGTTTGATGTGCTGCCGCGATTGGATTTACTGCGTCGGAGCGGCATTGATTTCAGCGAGATTGATGGATTTGTGGTGAGTCATCACCTGCCTTTTCAGCGAGAAACGCTTCAGCTTTTGGGTGTGCCAGCCGCAAAAATTTTAGACCCTCAGCATTACGCTTATCTTCAAGCCGATCGCCTGATTGTGCCTTCGTTTCCGGCGGTTCCTGCCTGGATGCCGCAATGGGCTTGTGAGTTTTTGCGATCGTTGTTTTTGCCAGCGTTTTTGCGATCGAATGATCAAAAGAATTCTCCTCAGAGTCATCGGCTTTATATTAGTCGCCGTTTAACTGAGAGTCGGAGAGTAATCAACGAAGCAGAAATCATTGAGTTTTTAAGACAGTTCGGCTTTCAAATCGTCACGCTTGAATCTCTCTCGGTTCTGGAGCAAGCAGCTTTATTAGCCAATGCAGAAGTTGTCATCTCTCCGCATGGTGGTGGACTCACCAATCTTGTTTTCTGCCGTCCCGAAACAAAGGTGATCGAATTCTTTTCACCGAAGTATGTCTATCCCTGTTACTGGCTGATCAGCAATGCCGTTAACCTGGAATATTACTATCTGCTGGGTAAAATCTCTGAGGGTGAGTTTTTGCATCAGCTATTTTATCCAAATCCTCGGTTAGAAGATATTGTGGTGGATTTAGATGAGCTAAAACAACTGCTGTGTCAGGCTGAGATTTTTTAATCTACTAATCTATAATTCATTTTGATTGTGCTTAGAACAGAAAATATCGCTGCGCCATTGGTAGCACGGTCGCAGGCTCACAAGTCAGCAGTTCTCCGTCGGCGCGAACTTCGTAGGTTTCAGGATCAACTTCCATTTGGGGCATCGCGTCGTTGAGCTTCATATCGCGTTTAGTAAGCTGCCGAATCTCGGACACTGCCACGACCGGACGCTGAAGCTTGAGCCGATCGCCAATCTCCCGTTTCAGAGCTGCCTGAGACACAAACGTGAGCGAAGTCGCGTGTCTGGCTCCACCGAAGCTGGCGAACATGGGGCGCATGTGGACGGGCTGTGGGGTGGGAATGCTAGCGTTGGCATCGCCCATTTGTGCCCAGGCAATCATGCCGCCTTTCAGCACCAGTTCTGGCTTGACGCCGAAGAGTCCCGGTCGCCAGAGGCAGAGGTCGGCAATTTTGCCCACTTCGATCGAACCGACATAGTTGGCAATGCCGTGAGTGATCGCCGGGTTGATCGTGTACTTTGCCACGTATCGCTTGGCGCGGGTATTGTCGTTGCGATCGCTATCTCCGGTTAAACTGCCGCGCTGGTCTTTCATTTTGTGCGCTGTCTGCCAAGTGCGAATGATCACTTCCCCGATCCGTCCCATCGCCTGCGAGTCGGAAGAGAGCATACTAAACGCGCCCAAATCGTGCAAAATATCCTCGGCGGCGATCGTCTCCCGGCGAATTCGAGATTCGGCAAACGCCACATCTTCGGGAATGCTGCGATCGAGGTGGTGGCAGACCATCAGCATATCCAGGTGTTCTTCGAGCGTGTTGAGCGTGTAGGGACGGGTAGGATTCGTGGAAGAGGGCAACACGTTCGCTTCGCCGCAAACTTTGATGATGTCTGGTGCATGTCCGCCGCCTGCGCCCTCGGTGTGATAGGTGTGAATGCAGCGTCCTTTGAATGCCGCGATCGTATCTTCGACAAATCCGGCTTCATTGAGCGTGTCGGTGTGGATGGCAACCTGCACATCGTAGTCTTCTGCAACCGAGAGACAGGTATCGATCGTGGCGGGAGTTGTGCCCCAGTCTTCGTGCAGCTTTAAGCCGATCGCCCCGGCTTCCACCTGTTCTTCGAGTGCGTCGGGTTGGGAAGCGTTCCCTTTGCCCAGAAACCCCAGATTCATGGGAAACGCATCAGCAGCCTGAAGCATCCGGTAAATATTCCAGGGTCCGGGAGTGCAGGTCGTAGCATTTGTGCCTGCGGCGGGCCCGGTTCCGCCTCCGATCATCGTGGTAATCCCAGATGCAATGGCAACTTCAATCTGCTGCGGACAGATAAAGTGAATGTGCGTATCTATGCCGCCTGCGGTCAGGATCATGCCTTCTCCGGCAATCGCTTCTGTTCCGGGACCAATAATGATATCTACATTGTCCTGAATGTAGGGGTTGCCCGCTTTGCCGATCGCCGCAATTTTGCCGTCTTTGATGCCAATATCCGCTTTGACAATGCCCCACCAGTCGAGAATCAGCGCATTGGTAATCACCGCATCGACCGCCCCATTCTCATTACTGATCGGCGACTGTCCCATGCCATCCCGAATCACTTTGCCGCCGCCAAATTTCACTTCATCGCCATAGGTTGTAAAATCCTGCTCGACTTCAATAATCAGATTCGTATCCGCCAGCCGCACCCGATCGCCCACGGTGGGACCAAAGGTTTCAGCATAGGCACGACGATTCATTCTGTAGCTCATAAGCCTCTCTCGCAGGAATTAGACAAAGAAGTGGTGGTTCAATCGGATTTCCAGAGCCTTTACTTGATTGTGAAGCGTACCACGCTGGTTCGTTGAATGGCAGCGAAGCCGCTAAAAAATTAAGGTTTGAAGCGATCGAATTATAGTTTGTTAGATTCCTGAATAAAACTTAAGAGAAGCTTAATGATATGAGTTTGGCGATCGAAATAATCAGTTTTGCAAAGCTTCATAAGACAGGTTGGCGCAGTCAGTCGGTTAGGACTGTGCGGAGAAGTTGTTTGTTAGACAGAAGTCTGTCAGACACAAAATAGCCACAAAAGCTGAATTAGCTATCATCGTGGTGTAGCGTTATGATGTGATGCAGATTTTCGGGGGATTGATGGAATTTACGTCTCGGTTAATCACATTTCGCATCAGTCATTACTGCGAGAAGGTTCGATGGGCATTGGATCGCATCAGTTTTCCCTACGTCGAAGAGTGCCATTTGCCACTGCTGCATCGGCTGAAAACAACTCCGCTTGGTGGGAGCAGTGTTCCTGTTCTCGTGACGAAAGCTGAGATATTGAAAGATTCAGCAGACATCTTAAAACACCTAGAAACAGTAGCACCCCCTCATCTAAAACTGTATCCAGATTTACCCGTGCTGCGACAGGAAGTTCAAGCGTTAGAAGCGGAATTTAATCTCAAACTGGGTGTTTTAACAAGACAGTGGGGGTACTTCTATGCGCTGCAAAATCAAAGTGTGATGAAAGAACTTTGGTGCGAAGGAGTACCGACCTGGGAGAAATTACTGTTTCCTATCATGTTTCCCTTGACGTGCCGTTTAATTCATTCCAGCTATAACGTTCATCGTGACAGTGCATCTGCTGCCTATCGTCAAATTCAACGGATATTTGAAAGGGTGAGCGATCGTCTTTCAGATGGGCGGAGATATCTAGTGGGAGATTGCTTTTCGGCAGCAGATTTGGCATTTGCTAGTTTATCGGCTCCAAGCGTGGTTCCCCCTCAGTATGGTGGATGCTTTCCTGAACTAAACCAACTTCCCGATGAAATGGTGGAACAAATTCAAATCCTGCGGGAAACAATTGCAGGCAAATATGCTTTGCGCCTTTATGAAGAGGAGCGGTGTCCGGTTTAGGAGAAACTGATTACCCCTTAGGCGGAACTGCTTTGCATTGCCTCATCCGTGATCTCAATATAATTCGGCTGGCTTTTAACCCGATCGATCCACTGCAAAATTCCCGGAAAGCTGCTCAGGTCAAAATTACCTTCGTGAGCAACGTGAGTGTAGGCAAAGAGGGCAATGTCAGCGATCGTATAGCGATCGTTCACCAGAAATGGATGGTCCTTAAGTCGCTGTTCCATGACGCCTAGAGCCGCGTAGCCGGGAGCCTGTTTTTCGGCGAGGGCTTGCTTTTTCGTTTCTGCCATGTCGTGCTGCAGCCAGAAGCGAGACGTAGCGATAAACGGTTCATGGCTATACTGCTCAAAAAAGAGCCACTGCATAACTCTGGCATGTTCGAGGGGGGAAAGCGGCAAGAAATCAGTGCCCTGACTGAGATAAATCAAAATCGCGTTCGACTCCGACAGAAACTCTCCAGGCGTAATTTCTAGCACCGGAATGCGTCCGTTGGGATTTTTTGCCAGAAATTCGGGCGTGCGGGTTTCACTTTTGAGGACATCCAGCAGAATCAGCTCAAACGAAATGCCAAGCTGAGTGAGCAGCAATCGCACTTTGTAGCCGTTGCCAGAAGGTAGAAAATCATAAAGCTTGTACATTCACGTTTTTCCCTGGCGATATTTTGTATCAGCGTTTCAAAGTCCCTCCCGCTGCTTTAGAGCGGTAAGCGACCTATGGGGGATCCAGGGGGCAGTTCAGAGGTCGCAACCCTGGCTTCCCCGACACTCACTAAGGCACATAAACCGCCATCGGCTCCACATTCAATTCCGATCGCCACTGCGCCAACGGCTTTTCCCACTGTTCTTCCCATCTTTGAGCCAGCATTGGCTTTGCTTTTGCGCCCATTCGATAACCGATCGCCATTTGCTCTAAAAACCTGCCCATCTGCTCAGGAGTATTAAAAAGGGTTTGCAGCAGTCCTCCGGCAACAAAAATTGCGGCGATCGGGCGACGGATTTGAGCCAGTTCAAAGGCTTTAAGTGAAAGTTCGCCGATCGGATCAGTTGAAAATCCACCGAGAATGTGCCAGATGTCGTGAGTTTGGCGAACACGCATGAAAAAGTAGTTAATGTCACTATTCACGGTTTCTTTGCGATAAAACTCTGCGTCAAAGCCTGAATCGGTCAGGTATTTGGCGTAAGCGTAGCCCAAGGAATCAGGCGGCAGTTGCAGCAGGGCTTGCAGATCGGGCGAAGGAGCAAGATAACGCTCTGCAAATAACTCCGCGACACCCGGCTGAGACTTGACGAAATCCACGGCAAGCTGAGTCGCTTTGATATTTTTTAAGCCATCCTCAACGTCATAGACCGAATCCGTGTTGCCCGGATCGCGCAGCAAACTGGCTACCCCTTTAAGTGTTGAGAGCCAGTCCACTTGCAGCTTATTCAAGTCCTTCAGCTTCATATCGCCTAATCCTTCTACTTTTTCTTTTTCGGCGTTGCTGAATCGGGATATGAAGGGTGCAAATTCAGCTTCTGTATCGCCCCCTAAATCCCCCAATGCTGAGGGACTTTGAATCCTGGTTCCCCCCAACTTTAGGTGGCTAGGGGGGCGTATCATACTCAAATTCAGCAACGCCTCTTTTTCTTATCTTTTTTATGCTTTGCTTCTTTGTGCTTAGATTCCGGCTTTTCCCCATCTAATGCACCGTTCACTAATCCATTAAACCCATAAACCTGACGACTGCCCACAAACGGAACCAGCGTAACTTCTCGCTCGTCTCCCGGTTCAAACCGCACTGCCGTTCCCGCTGGAATATCGAGCCGCATTCCCTTTGCTTGCTCTCGATCGAAGGATAAAGCCTGATTGACCTCATAAAAATGAAAGTGAGAGCCAACTTGAATCGGCCGATCGCCCGTATTCGCAACCGTGAGCCTAACCGTGGGACGATCGGCATTCAGTTCAATTTCGCCTGCTTCGGTGAGAATTTCGCCGGGAATCATGATAAATCATCTGTAACAATGACTGAATCCTAGCCCAACTCACTCGTGCTGCTGGGTTCCATTTATAGTTTGTTAGGATTTTTTAGGAAATTCAGTCGTCTCGCTGGGTCGATCGCGAAACCGCAGCAGCAGCCAGCAGCAAAGCGGAATTAGATAAAGATAAATCGCAAACGGAATAAAGCCGCTATCGCTCATCAAAACCGTGGCAGGAACCAGTCCGGCGATATTCCAGGGAATCAGGGGCGCAATGACAACCGCTGTATTTTCCAGATCGATCGCCAGCCGATCGGCAGAAATCTGCTTATCTTCATAGTGGGTTTCATACTGCGGCTTGACCAGTTCTGCGGTTAATAAAATCGCGATCGCCTGAGTGCAGCCAAACGCAGAAGCCGCAATGCTAACTAGCGTTGTCCCTGCAAACAAGCCACTTTGTGACCGCAACGATTGCAAAAATCTTTGTACAAGCTGTAATGCGTTTGTTCCAGTCAGCACACCCGCGATCGCCGTCGAAATCACTACGATCGCAGAAACTCGCATCATCGAAACAATGCCACCCCCCGCCAGAATCGAGCGAATAGGACTCTCTTGCTCCAGATAAAACCCGGTAAACGCAAATTGCAAAATTTGTAGAATCGTATCGTGTTGCAACGTAATGGATAAAACAACACCTGCGGCAATACTCCACAACATGGCTTGTTTAACTTCAACCTTCAGCAATGCCAGTACGAGAATGACGATCGCAGGCAAAAGTGTCAGCAGGTTCAGATCAAATAAATTGGCTAATTCGATCGAGAGCGAACTGCTCGTATTTTGAACAGGATAAAAGAACGAAATGACACCATAAATCAAACAGCTTAGCCCCAGCGGCAGCCATGCCGTCGTCAACATATTTCTAATGTTCTGGTACAAATCCGTTTGAGTGACGATCGCAACCAGATTTGCGCTGGAAGACATCGGAGAACATCGATCGCCCCAATATGCCCCGGCAATGATCGCGCCTGCCACCAGATGCGGATCAACGCTGCTCCCTCGCGCCATGATCATCAGGGCTGTGCCGATCGTGCTGGCAGCTCCAAAAGACGTGCCAATTAGAAACGAAACAAAGCTGGTCAGCAAAAAAGCACAGAGCACAAACAGATTGGGATTAATGAGCTGAATGCCGTAATAAACGATCGCTGGAACGGTTCCGGCAGCCATCCAAACGGCAGTGACGGCTCCAATAATCAGCAAAATGCCAATTACAGAAAAAGATTTTTGGCTTCCGGCGATCGACATTTTCATCAGACTGCGAAGCGAAAACCCGCGTCGATGCAGAACGGCGATCAGCAAACCCAGCGTCGCCAGCAGCGGATAGGCAACAAAAACACCGTGCGTCACGCTGATCACCAGCAACGTAAAAGATCCAGCCAGCGCAAGCAAGATATCCATTAAACCAAATCAGGATTTCAATCCGAAATTAAAAATTTGGGCGGGGTCAGCCAGAACAGCTCACTGCGACCGATCGGAGAACCCTCTACAGGCAAATTAATCCCAATTACGCCTGCTTTTTTCAGGACAATTTGCTGCCGTGCCTCACCCCAAATTAGCTGCTGCGCCCACTCGCTCAATCCCGGTTCATGCCCGACGATCGCCAAACATTTTCCCTGCTTTTCTTGCTGCCCCTTTTCCTGCTGCCACTGTTGTAGCCAGTTCACCCACTGCTGAAAATCACCCTGGGGCGCAAGTTCTGTCGATTCTTCGAGCGATTTTCCTAAACCGATCGATTGCAGAATTTCTGCGGTTTGCTTTGCCCGCACCAAAGGACTCGTCAGAATCAAATCAAACTGCAAGCCCAGTTCTTTCAGTCGTTTCGCCACTTTGCGTGTTTTGCGAATCCCTTCTTCGGTTAACGGACGCTCATTGTCGTTGGCATAGCTGCCGTGTTCTCCTGCCAGCCCATGCCGAACGATATAGAGTTCAATTGCCTGCTGAGTCATGGTGCAGACCTACCTGATTTCAAGATGCCATCTGCTCACGGTAACACCATCGGTCGATTGCTGGTTAAAACCATAGACTGAAAGCACAATATTCTAAGAGGATGTTTGAGGAATCACGATGCTACAAAGCATTTGCAACTTCTTCAACAGCCTTTAGAAACAGCAGTTCACGGAATACGATCGATGCGATACCTGCGGCGTGGCGTTGGGCTTCTTCTCGTGAGTTTGGCATTTTGCCTGACTTTTTCTCTATTTTGGGTTTGGGGCGGTGTTCTCCTAGGGATCAATCCAGCCTGGGCGGATAATCCCTTTGAGCAGTCTCCGATCGCTCAGGAAGAAATTTATCAGGAAAAACTGATTCACGACCCAGACGGTATCGGAAAGTTTTACTTCAAGCGGGAAATTGCTCAAGTAATGGGGCATCAGGGAGCTGGATGGTTGGAGCGTCCCGGACGCTTGATCGAAGAACAGCCCAACGCAGTAGTGGCAGCGTTAAACCTGAAACCCGATGATGTGGTGGCAGACGTGGGGGCAGGAACGGGCTATTTTAGCTTTCGCCTGAGTGAAAAAGTACCGCAGGGCAAGGTGTATGCGGTTGATATTCAGCCGGAAATGCTGGACATGCTGGAATTCCTCAGGCAGGAAAACGACGCAGAAAACGTGGAGCCGGTGCTGGGCGAGGAAACTGACCCCCATTTGCCCCCAGAATCGATCGATCTGGCACTGATGGTCGATGCCTATCACGAATTTGCCTACCCCTATGAAATGATGCAGGGCATTGTCCGATCGCTCAAACCCGGGGGACGAGTCGCACTAGTGGAATATCGCGGCGAAAGTCCGTTTATTTCAATCAAGCGACTGCACAAAATGAGTCAGCGACAGGCGCGGAAAGAAATGCAGGCGGTGGGCCTGACCTGGCAGGAAACGCAGGACTTTTTGCCGCAGCAGCACCTGATGATTTTTAAGAAGCCGTCTCCGCCTGCTCTACGATCGATCGCCCCTTCTGCGGCTGACCCCAGATAATTCGCTCCTGTTTATAAATTGCAATTCCCGGCTTTGCTCCTTTGGGTTTGAAGACCTGCCTCGGCTCGGTGTAAACCACGGGAGCCTGATCGCTCTGGCGGGCACGGCTGTAGTAGGCAGCTAAATCGGCGGTAAACTGCAAATCGACTTCATCGGGAACGGCTCCGGGATCAAGGCGCAGCAGCACATGGCTACCAGGAATTTCCTGGGTGTGAAACCAGAGATCGTAGTCGTTAGCAGTGCGGAAAGTGAGCAGGTCGTTCTGACGATTGTTGCGTCCGATCAGCACTTCAAACTGATTCGGGGTGCGGTAGCGCAGAAAGTTGGTGGTTTGAGCCGAGCTGCTGCGATACTTTTGCTCCGGATCTTCCAGATAGCCCTGCTGAATGAGCTCTTCGCGGATTTCCTCCAGCGAGTCAAGGTCATCAGCAGTGCGGTAGGAGTCACTCTGGGCGATCGCCACTTCCACCTGTTCCAGATAGTCGATTTCGGTTTGCACTTCTGCCAGCAAAGGTTCGATCGCATCTCTCGATCGTTTCAGTTTTTGGTGACGTTTATAGAGTGCCTGAGCGTTTTGAACCGCATTCTTTTCGGGGTCGAGGGCGATCGTCACAGGTTTTCCGGTGAGGAAGTCGGCAAGCTGAATTTGCTTCATGCCGGGCTGCCACTCGTGTAGATGCGCCATTAATAAATCGGCTTTTTCCCGATAGTCGTCTGCCTGGTCGGACTGCTGCAATCGATCGCGAAATCCCTGCGCTTTTTGAGACAGTTTCTTGAGCAAATTGCTGATGCGCTGGCTGACCTGATGCCGAAGCTGAACGAACTCCTGCTGGTTAAGCTGATCGGTGTAGTAGCGATCGATCATCTGCTGCATACTTTCGGCAGGACGTACCGCTCCCCATCCCAGCACCGTATAGCCCTGCGTCAACCACCCCGGCTGAAACTGCTCGGTTTGCAATATTTTTAACCATGCCTGCCAGCGATCGAATAGCCGCGCCCACTGCTCGGAACTGAGGGTATCGGTGGTTTGATCCGGCGACAGGTCGGCTGTCTGAAGCATCGATAAAACCAGGGCAGAACTGAGTCCACGATAGGTTTTAATCAATGCACGCCGTAAAGGATCGGGAATCAGGCTGAGCCGTTCCTGCCAGCGATTGAATTCTTCCTCTTGCGTGGGAACTGCTCCGTTGGGTGGTGGCGGTGCTTCGTAGGGCTGTCCCGTTTGAATCGGACGGACGCTGGACTGTTGGGAACTTACCTGATGCGCTGCCGTCACGATTATCTTGTCCTGGTTGGTCAAAATCACATTGCTGTAGTTTCCCTGAATCTCGACGAACAAATGCCACAAAGCAGGCTCCCCCGGACGACGGGCAAACTGCAAATCGGCTACTCGTTCCCACGGGGAAAGCGGCTCGATCGCCACCAGTGCCAGATTGCCCAACTGATGCCGCAACTGCTGGCTAAAGGTAAACGTATCAGGAATGCGGGGCGGCGGTTCACCCATGCCCATTCGGGCTGCCTGAGGATGCCAGGACAGGGTAAGCCAGCCGCGCTGATTCAGGGTTCGCAGGGCAAGGGCAATGGTATGACGATCGCGCTGATAGACCTGCTCCAGTCTCGCCGGAAGCCAGGTTTTGCTCAACTCAGCACAGATCGCCTTAAAGGTGGTGTAGTCAACAGGTTGCACAGCAGTTTAGGATATAAGCTTGGCTAAAGTGGTTAGGTCTTTCATTAAAGTGCAGGTTAACGCTATTATGTTGCGATCGATTCTGAGGTACTTTTTAACTCGAACTGAATCATCTGACTTAAGATAGAAGTACCCTGCGCGAGAGCAAGATTCAAGCAGAAATTTAGTGTTTTTCCCGTAGTAGGTGAATTTTTAGCATCCAGCTCCGTGAATTTGCATCATATTGGTCAAGTTCAAGCTTTCTACTTTCATTATGGATATTCGGCTCATTAATATTGGCTTCGGCAACATTGTCTCTGCAAACCGGGTCATTGCGATCGTCAGTCCTGAATCTGCGCCCATTAAGCGAATCATTGGCGATGCGAAAGACGGTGGCAAACTGGTGGATGCGACCTATGGACGGCGAACTCGCGCTGTGATCATTATGGATGATGGTCATGTCGTGCTTTCGGCAATCCAGCCAGAAACCGTTGCCAATCGATTTGTGATTCATAAAGAGGGAGTCCTCGAAGCGTAAATCAGGCTAAGGTAGGGGCAACCCTCCCTGATGAAACCCTCGCGATTTAGTAAGATAGTTTACTAATCATCATCCTCTAGCTGCGTGAGTGACATGGGAACTGGCAGACTGATTGTACTAACTGGACCAAGCGGTGTCGGCAAAGGGACACTTCTGAGAGCCTTGCTCAAACGGCATTCTGACCTTTATCTGTCTGTTTCTGCTACAACTCGCCAACCTCGCCCTGGCGAAATCGACGGACAACACTATCAGTTCGTCAGCCGCATCGAATTTGAGCGAATGGTGGCTCAGGGTGAACTGCTGGAGTGGGCAGAATTTGCAGGGAACTATTACGGCACGCCTCGCCGCCCCGTTGAAGAAAAAATTCGGCAGGGCAAATGGGTTGTCCTGGAAATTGAGCTAGAGGGCGCACGGCAAATTCGCAAAACCTTTCCCGAAGCCCTGCGAATCTTTATTCTGCCGCCTTCCCTAATTGAGCTGGAGTATCGGCTGCGGCATCGCGCTCAGGATTCTGAAGAGGCGATCGTCCGGCGATTGGACCGGGCACGATCGGAAATCAACGCAGCAGATGAATTTGATATTCAGGTGATTAACGACGACCTGGAAAAAGCCCTGGAACGGATTGAATCAGCTCTCTTTGCTCCGGCAGGCGTTTAATTGATTCAATGCTTGATTTTAGCTCTGAGTTCTAATGCGAGATTCTGATGCGATCGTTTAGATTGGAATGACTAAGTTTTGTCTGATTTGAGAAAGATCCGGATCAAACACTTCATTGGGCGAAGAGATAATTACGGAAGATAATGATGGAAAAGCGCAGCAGTTGCAGTCTCACCTGTTCAGCCCCCCAATCCTAATCGCTCGCCTGATGAGAATCATTCACAAAAATTAAGCTGTATTTGCAGGAAGCGGATTTCTCCAGAAATTGCCCGTCTAAATACTTGTTTAGATTCGACCAGTTTATCAATTGGTCGCTTTTTTATGCTTGACGATGGACGACCGGCTTAGCATGGCTGGCCGAAATGGGGGTCGCAGTTGTTGTAGTGGCATACCATAGCTTATGAATTGAGAAGCAGACGTTTTTGATTAAATCAAGCCTCAATCAGTTGGATTCATAAAAACTTACTCAAAAACGAATCTTCATTCGAGGCTTATGTTGTTCATTCATAGCCCCCAAAATGAACCCCAATATGCATACTAAAAGTCGTCACTCGTTTGGATTGTTTCTCAGCTCATCAGAAAACCCAGTAAATCACGTTGATACTTTGCCCCAGACGGCTAAACCGCTATCGCTTTTGCAGAGCATCTTAGAGTGTTTAGGAGATGGCATTCTCATTGCGACTGACCAGGGTGAAGTCCTTCACGCGAATCGATATGCTCAGCAGCTTTGCTGCCAAATCGGTTCCTATGTTGGATCAACGCCCACTTTACATCCCGCGATATGGCGCATTTGCCAAGCACTTATCAAAGAACGAAACTTTATTTCCGATTGCTCTGAAGAAGAAACTGCTTCGCAGCGTACTGTAATTCTAGACGAAGAACTGCATGTGAATGAATCGCTTATTCGTGTGCGAGTTCGCTGGCTGGATTTACAAGAAGTGACTCGCCCCTGTTTACTGATTACGCTGGAGGATCAGTATGAGTCGGCACGCTATCGGGCGATCGCAGAAGCATTAAAATACGGACTCACAAACCGCGAAACGGAAGTCTGGCTGCTAAAGCGAATTGGCTGCACTTATAAGCAAATTGCTGCCCAACTGCACATTGCAGAAGACACAGTGAAGAAACATATCAAAAACATTTATGCTCGACGGGAAGCGATCGAGTGTCTGAGTAGCTAAAAGAATGATTGCAACAATTCATCTTTAGCTTTCTAATTCATTACTAACCGACCTGAAATAAAAACCAGCCTCGCATAATTACATGCGCAGTTAGAGACACAATCACGGGCACAAGTTAGACGCACAGTTACGCGCACAGTTACACATACAAAGTTACACGCACAATTACAGCATTCCACTCCTGGGAGGTTTTTCCTCCCTTTTTTGCGGGCGACAGGAAGCAGTAGAGAACTTTTGTCGCAAAGCCTATGATAAAAGCCGAACCGATCGATTTTGCCTTGCCCATGCGTGTTTCGGTAATTATTCCAACCCTGAATGAGTCTGCCTGTCTAGAACAAACGCTGCGCCACCTTGAGTTACTTGATCCGCCTGCCTGGGAAATTTTTGTCGTTGATGGTGGCAGCCAGGATGGAACGATTGCCATTGCAGAAGCGGCTGGGATTGCAGTCATTCGATGCCTAACTTCGGGGCGATCGATCCAGATGAATCACGGGGCAGAGGCAGCGACCGGAGACGCGCTTTGTTTTGTTCATGCTGATACGCTGGTTCCTGCTGATTTGGTCACGCTGATCGACGAGACATTTGCTCAACCAGAAATCGTGGGCGGCGGATTTGTTTCGCTGATGACAGGCAAAACCCAAACGCGCTGGCTCACTTCGCTGCACAACTATCTGAAAACCTACTACGCCCCGCTCTTGTTTCGTCCCCATTTATTTTTCAAAGGACTGCGGTTGCTGTTTGGGGATCAGGCGATGTTTTGCAGGCGATCGGTTTTTGAACGCTGCGGTGGATTTGATACTGCGCTGCCCATTATGGAAGAAGCTGATTTATGTTTGAAACTGGTGCGCTACGGGCAAATTTGTTTAGTCGATCGAGTTGTGTTTTCCTCCGATCGACGGGTGGCAAAATGGGGTTTTTTGAAAGCGAACTGGGTTTATTTCTACATCGGTTTTCTCTGGGGCATTGGCGTTTCTGCGGATTA
This sequence comes from Leptolyngbya sp. GB1-A1, assembly GCF_039962475.1. Taxonomy (NCBI): domain Bacteria; kingdom Bacillati; phylum Cyanobacteriota; class Cyanophyceae; order Leptolyngbyales; family Leptolyngbyaceae; genus Leptolyngbya; species Leptolyngbya sp. GB1-A1. The sequence continues at coordinate 30,436 of NZ_JAMPLI010000029.1, forward strand.
CTTGAAGCAGTTTTATGAGGATGTGCGATAAAAAATAACCGCCTTTCTAGATGCCAAATTTGTGAAAACCTGGTTTTTTCTCCAGGCTTCAAAGTTCCCCGCTTTAAAGTTCCCCGGTGTTGGAGGATTTAAGGGACAATGCAGGATCTTGGCCACTTTTCAAATTCCCTGAAGCTCAGCTAAAATTGCTGTCAGATTTTGATAAACCCACTCCAGTTCTGCCTCGGTAATACAATAGGGCGGCATCAGGTATAAAACGTTCCCCAAAGGACGCAGCAGCAATCCTCGATCGATCGCCTGAGTGCGAATTTTACCCGCAATTTGATTTAAGTATCCAGGCTGATCGTTTGTCTTGATGTCAAAGGCAGCGATCGTGCCTGTAACCCGTAGCTTTTCCACGTTCGGCAATGCTTTCAACGATTCCAGGTTCTGCCAGTGCAAGGCTTCCATCCCGCGAAACTTTGACTCATTTTCCTGCATCAACTCCAGCGAAGCCAAAGCAGCTGCACAGCCTAAAGGATTCGCAGTATAGCTATGACCGTGGAAGAAGGTTTTTGTCAGATCATCACTATAAAATGCCTGATAAATTGCTTCTGAACTCACCGTCACCGAGAGCGGCAAAAAACCGCCGGTAATGCCTTTTGAAAGACAAAGAATATCCGGTTCCACTCCTGCTTTAACGCAGCTAAACCATTCGCCCGTGCGCCCAAAACCAGTCATAATCTCATCAAAAATGAGCAAGGTTTCGGCATCTTTTGCCAGTTGAGCTAGTTTTTGTAGAAAGACCGATCGACACATCCGCATTCCGCCCGCGCCTTGAATCAGCGGTTCGATTAAAATTCCGGCATATTGATCGGACTGCTGAAGTTTTTGCTGAATTGAAAACAGAATCTCATCTTCTTTTTCCTCGATTGAATTGTCTCCCCAATAAGTTTCAGGATAGGAAACAAACTCCACTCGAAACAGCAAATCATCAAACGGCTGTGTAAAAATCGATCGCGTCCCGACTGCCATTGCCCCAAAAGTATCGCCATGATAGGCTCCCTCAAAGGCAATAAATGTCGATCGCTTTTGCTGTTGGTTTGTCCAGTATTGATACGCCATTTTCAGCGCAACTTCAATCGCCGTTGAGCCATTATCTGAAAAGAAGATGCGATTCGATTTCGCAGGCAGTTTTTTAATCAATTTCGTCGCAATCTGCTCTGCCGGATCATGGGTGAATCCTGCGAAAATCACCTGCTCTAATTGCTGTGCCTGCTGATAGATAGCTTCAGCAATTTTGGGATGAGCATGACCGTGTAAATTTACCCACCAGCTTGAGATGCAGTCGAGCAATCGCTGACCGTTTTCTAGCTCTAACCAGACCCCCTGGGCAGATTTTACCTTCAGCGGTTCGGGTGCGGTTTTTGCCTGCGTGAAAGGATACCAGAGATGAGGATGCGCCATTGATAAAACTGTTAAGCGTTGAGCAATTTAATCATGAATTTCAAGCTGATTGTATGCAGTTTTGAGCATCGCTGGATCGATCGCCTCCAGAAAATCAACTTCACCCAAAATCGGAACCTGGCCATAATGCTCGATTGCCGCCCGATTACCAGGATTCTTTTTACCGTTAATAATTACCCCCAGAATTGGAATATTCTCCCGCTTAAGTTGTGCCAGCGATAGCAGCGTATGGTTAATCGTTCCCAATGTGCTTCTCGACACTAAACAAACAGGCAATTCTAAATATTTAATCAGGTCAATTATGTAGTGGCGATCGTTAATCGGAACCATTAATCCGCCTGCTCCTTCAATAATCAAATGAGACTGCTCGATTGTTTTAGGCAATTCAAAATCATGAAGGTGAATTTCAAGGCCGTCGATCGCAGCAGAAGCATGGGGCGAAAGTGGCTCTGTTAATCGAAACCGTTCTGGCAGAAAATGAGCATCGTTCAATCCAGTCACTTGTTTAACATAATCTGTGTCTGTGATAGTGTCTAAACCAGACTGAATCGGCTTCCAGTAAGCGGCATTCAAGCCAAGCGTGAGCATTGCAGAAGTAACAGTTTTACCAACATTGGTGTCGGTTCCGGTCACAAAAAAATGTTCTGGAAATTGAAATGGCATTTGCTTGATTGACTGCAATAATAATTAATTAATTCGCTGAATCGCCCAATAAGCGATCGAATGACTGGCAATTATTTTGTCACAATTCTGCAACTTCCAGGCGGCTGATAGCCGTTTTAATTGTTGGATCGAAAGCTGCTTTCGGGTTAAACTCAAACCCGCTCCGATTGCCTTCAAACTTCTGAGAAAATCGATCGCATCAAAATGAATTGTCTGGCTCACCACCTCATGGGTAAAACAGCAAACAGGAAGCGTTTGAACCTTTTCAAGTAAAGCATCAGTATTGGGTAATGGATTCAGCGTCAAAGGAAGATTAAACTGCTGACAGATTTGCCGCCATTCAGGAAAGCTGCGATCGGTGGGAAAGGAAATTAAGAGCCAGCCACCGGGTTTGACTGCTTTGAGCCAGCGAGCGAGTGCCTGCATTGGACAATCGAACCACTGCAACGCAAATCCGCTGGCGATCATGGCGTATGGTTCTTCTGGAATCGGCAACCGTTCGCCGTCAAGCTGCTGAAATAATACTCGATTTTGTTCTGAAGGAAGGCACAAATGAGACTGACAAAACGCTAGCACTTCCAACGATAAATCTGTGGCTAGAATCGATCGCTCTCCCAACTGATTCACCAATTCTTGAGTCAAGAATCCCGTCCCGCAACCAATTTCTAAAACATCACCTTCAGGAAGCTGAAACCAATCTGCGTCTGTTAGGCCAATAAGATGTCTTGCGCCTGCCTTCTGTACCGTTGCAAACTGATGATAAGTCGCAGCGGCTCGACCAAATCGATCGGCAATTTGAGATTTATCAAAGGAGCTAGGAGGTGACAACATTAGAAATTTATAGAAAAGCAAAGAACAGACTGCAGTATCGACCAGCACTCAGCAAAGTGAGTAAAAGGAAGGGCGTGTCCGGCGCGCAGAATACGAATCAACTCACAGGAATGGGGCAGGGCGATCAAAAATTCTTGTGTTTGGGAGGCAGCAACGATGCGATCGTCTGAGCTACTGAAGACAAGGAGTTTAGCGATCGACTGCATACAAGATGCGTCAAGCTTTGAATCATTTAACTGATGTAGATCTTGCAGCAGAAGCGAGTGATTGAGGTGGTCAAAATCATGCTGAATCTGGGAATATCCAGAGTGATGATAAAAGTTTTGCAGTACAATTTCTGGCATTGTCTGAAATTGGCGAATCATTTCACCCAATACAAGCTGCGATCGTCTTTTCTCCGCTCTCGCTTCGGGATGAAACGTGAGGAAACTATTAAACACAATTAAAAGATCAGCTTGCTGAAGTAACTCGATCGGGCAAAGATGCAGCCCGTAGGAATGGACGAGGATAATTTTTTTTGAATCAAAATTGGTAAAACTTGGCTGAAGCGAATTACCAAAATAGCCGCGATCGAATGCCTGAAACTTGCAGCCTAACTGGGTGAATTGTTCCTGCCAAAACTTCCAGCATTGGCGATCGAATCCCCACCCGTGAAAGGCAATTACTTCAGTCTTAAAGTTCCCCAGGATTAGGGGATTTGGGGGGCTGAGGTAGGACATATCTCACGACTTGATTATTATAAACATTTCTTTTCTTCAAATTCACGCTGGTATCGCTGATAAAGCTTGAATGAGCATTTCTAGATGCTCCGGCTGATGCTGACTCGAAAGAGCGATCCGAATCCGTGCAGACCCTTCTGGAACCGTTGGTGGACGAATCGCAACGGCTAAAATTCCTTCTGTTTCTAAAGCCCGTGAAAGCTCTAATGTTTTTTCAGACTCTCCCACCATCATCGGAACAATCTGAGAGTCAGAATTGAGTGTGCTATAGCCTATTTTGTGCAGCCGATCGCGTAATTCCTTCGACTGATTGATTAAATGCTGTCGCTCATCATCAAGATCAGGAATTAATGTCAGAGCAGCATCAATCGCCCCAATTATACCGGGCGGCAGAGCCGTCGTATAAATAAATCCAGGGCAGTAATTAATTAAATAGTCGCGCAGTTTTTGTGAGCAGGCAACGAATGCCCCGAACGCCCCGAAGGCTTTACCCAATGTCCCTACGACCAGATCAATTTCTGGCTGGAATGCAGCTAATCCCATTCCCTGTTCTCCCAGTACACCAAGCGCATGAGCATCATCTAGATATAAAATCGCATTGTACTGATCTGCAAGCTGAATTAAGGCAGACACATCGCTTCGATCGCCATCCATGCTAAAAACAGTTTCAGTTACAATCATGAGCCGATCGTAGGACTGTGAACTGACTTTTTTGCACAGCGTTTCAAGCTGATTCAAATCATTATGAGCATAGCGATAAAACCTCGCCCCGCTTGCCAAAATGCCCTGAATCAAACTGCTGTGAATGAGCCGATCGCACAGTACACAAGATTGAGCAGTCAGCAGTGTCCCTAGCAGAGTCATATTTGCTTGAAAGCCTGAGTTAAACAGCAAAGCAGCTTCTCGTCCACAGGCAGCTGCCAGTTTTTCCTCAAGCTGATGATGAATGTCGTAGTTGCCCGCCACAAGCCGCGATGCCGTTGCGCCTGTCCCGTATCGTCCTGTATAGTCTTGCGCTGCCTGGATCAGTGCCGGATGCTTTGACAGCCCCAGATAATCGTTTGCGCTGAAGTTGAGCAGTGGCCGTCCCTGCTTCCAGACCCATACGCTATTCATCCCCCCCTCGCCACAGGGCGAAGCAGCCGGAACAAGCGGCTGAAGCGATCGCAACCGCTGCTGCTCAACCCGTTCTGCCAGGGCGCGGTCGATAAAATCAAATTTGTTGGCTTTGTTGACTGTCATAGCGTTTTCCATCATACGAGCCAGGGGGGACAGCGTTAAACAAGATAGGTCATCCCCAAGGGCAGGCAAGAGAACTATTACCCATGACTGCTGCCTTATAACTAACGACCAAGCTATCCAACACCCTTTGCGGCAGATAATTTAGCCTGGACTGCATCCAGATTGACGGATTATTGAAAATTCGGTTTTTAATATGGGAAAGGCAGTTACACTTTTCGTTACTCCCGGAGAATCCCAGCATGACGGTTGCGGAAGCACGTTCGATCGATTGGAATGCGATCGTAGCTGAATTAGAGGGCATTGAGGTCATTCGCGACGCGGTGCAGGTTGCCAAGCTTTCCAAGGACTATTACACCTACAGTCCCCTGCTCCAGGCGCAGCTTAACAATAAGGTTGGAGAAATTGTAGTTCGTCCAGCAAATGAAGCAGAAGTCATGCGGGTGGCTGCCCTGTGTGTCAAGCATCAGATTCCGCTCACGGTGCGGGGCGCAGGCACGGGGAACTATGGTCAGTGCGTGCCGATGCGGGGGGGGGTGATTCTCGACATGACCAAAATGCAGGCGGTGAAATGGGTCAAACCGGGAATCGCCTGCGTTGAAGCGGGGGCAAAACTGGCGGCGATTGACAAACAAACCCGCGAAACAGGCTGGGAAATTCGCATGGCTCCGTCTACTTATCGAACAGCTTCGATCGGCGGATTCATTGGTGGCGGCAGTGGCGGCATTGGCTCGATTACCTACGGGCTGATTGCCGATCGCGGGAACCTGCTGGCTCTGCGGGTGGTAACAATGGAAGAAAATCCGCGTGTGATCGAGCTACGGGGCGACGATGTGTACAAGGTGGCACATGCCTGGGGCACAAACGGCATTATCACAGAGCTGGAGATTCCCCTGACGGCAGCTTATCCCTGGTCAGAGCTGATTGTCACCTTCCCCGACTTCATGACGGCAGCCCGGTTCGGTCAGACCTTGGGCGACTCCGACGGCATGATTAAAAAGCTAATCACCATCTTCGCGGCTCCAATTCCTCAGTATTTTGCCGCCCTGCGAAACGTCCTCACGCCAGAACAGCACTCTGCGTTTGTGATGATTGCGGAACCCTGTCTCGAATCCTTTGGTGAACTGGTGAAAGAGTTTGGCGGAACGATCGTCTATCAAAAATCCGCGCAGGAAGCCACTAAAGGCGTTGTTCTAGGAGAATTCACGTGGAACCACACCACGCTACACGCCCGCAGCATCGATCCGTCGATTACCTATCTGCAAACCATCTTCCCCGCGGACAAAGATCTGAAGCTGGTGGAGCACATGTATCACCACTTCGGCGATGAGGTGATGATGCACTTAGAATTTATTCGCGCCAAAGGCACGGTTGTTCCGGCAGCTCTACAGCTTGTGCGCTACACTACACCCGATCGCCTCAACGAAATCATGCGCTACCACGAGGAGCACGGCGCATTTATTGCCAATCCCCATACCTTCATCATCGAAGACGGTGGCAGAAAAACGATCGACCCCATGCAGCTTCAGTTCAAAGAGCAGGTTGATCCCGCCGGACTATTAAATCCCGGCAAAATGCGAACCTGGGATGAACGGATAGAGGGCTAAACGTAATTTTTCTGTTTTGAAGAATGAAGTTGGGTGACAAAGCGGGATTCAATTTTTTTTAATAGGAGCAACCTGATTCATGCCAACGATCGTCCTGCACGGCGATCGTTTTTTGTTGCCTGTTCGGACGGATATGGTTGTCCTATCGGGTATGGCTGTCCTAATTGAGCAAACTGTAGGATGACTTGGCGCAGTGGGATGCCAGACCCAGAGCTTTAAGAATTAATACTTTGCCTCACTGATCCTGCAGTTCTCCTATGGTTCTGCAGTTCTCCTATGGTTCTACAGTCAGCACTTTCGGGCTATCGATGGGGGTATTTTCTTCTTGAATTCGTTTGGAGTACCACCATTCCTTTAGTTCAGGAGACAGCTTTACTGGATAGAGCGTGATGATCGATCGCCCCGAATACTCCTGCCCCAGCACCTCAACCGAGTAGGATGGACTACTTTTTGTTGCCAGATCAGGAACAAACCGTTTGCCAATTCGCCGCCAGCTCGGTTCCTTGCTGCGCCACTGAAGCCGACAGCAGGGCCAGGGTAACTCTTCACGATCGAACAGGCGACAGCAGGGACCAATCACTCGGTAGGTGAAATGTCCACCGGAGCTGTAAAAAATTTGTCCATGTTCAAACGGATGCTGCATCATTTTACAGGCTAAGGCTTCTGGCTTGTAATCTACACTGCGCTGGCATTTTCTGGATTAATAGCGTAGCAAACGATCGGGAAAATTGCGAAATTTGAGAAATGGCAAAAGAGCGATCGGTGTTTCACGATCGCCCTTCTCTCAAAATAAAATCGGTTAAATTGGGCTGGCTGAACACTCCAGGAGTGATTACCAGCTTGACTTGACCACACCCGGCAGCAAGCCCTGATGCGCCATTTCCCGAAAAACGTGGCGAGACAAACCAAAATCTCGATAGTAGCCTCTCGGACGACCTGTGAGCCAGCAGCGATTGTGGAGGCGCACAGGCGCACTGTTGCGGGGAAGCTGTTGAATCTGACGATGGATTTCCAGCTTTTCCTGCTGAGAGGTTGTGTTTGAAAATTGTTCGAGCAGTTCTTCGCGCTTTTGAGCGTATTTCGCCACGAGCTTTTGGCGTTTTTTCTCACGCTCGATCATGCCTTTCTTAGCCATGAAAGAATTACGTTGTTCCTATTTAGACAGCATTTACTATACTACCGCAGGTTGTAAGAGCTTGACTACCTCATCTCAATCCGTCCTTCTGGTACAAACCCCACAACAGGTAAAGGAGGCGGCGTGATTTTGGAGCGATCGGCTGAGGGACACAAATCGGCTAACGCACAAACATCACAGGCAGGATTACGGGCATTGCAAACTGCACGACCGTGATAAATCAGCCGAATCGACCAGTTTTCCCAGTCGGGCTGGGGCAACAGCTTCATCAAATCCCGCTCGATCTTGAGGGGGTCTGTTTCTTTGGTGAGCCCCAGTCGTCCGCTCAGGCGTTTAACGTGGGTATCGACCGTGACTCCTGCATGGATGTCAAAGGCATGAGCTAAAACTACATTCGCCGTTTTACGGGCAACGCCGGGCAGGGTCAGCAGGTCTTCCATCCGTTGCGGAACCTCACCCCCAAACTGGGTCATGATCAGGCGGCAGGCAGCTTGGATATTTTTGGCTTTGTTTCGATAAAAACCAGTCGATCGCACCAAAGATTCAATTTCAGCGACATCCGCATTGGCAAACGCCTCAGCATCAGGAAAGCGGCGAAACAGGGCAGGCGTCACCTGATTCACCCGCTCATCGGTACATTGGGCAGACAGAATCGTAGCAACCATAAGCTGCACCGGAGTTTCATAGTCCAGCGTGCAGGGAGCTTCTGGGTAAAGCCGCTTCAGACGTACCAGAATTTCTAACGCCTGCTGTTTTCGGGCAGAAAGGCTGCGAAGTCTCACGATACAAAGGAAGTAGAGAAAAGGAAACGAGGTGATGGCTACACCGTCATACCAAAAGTGATGGCAGTTCGCGTAGCCCTTGGACAAGCTTGTACGCCCAACTCATCCTAACGTTCATGCTGCCCTGCGACTACTGGAAGAGTCTCTGGAAAATCGCAAGCTGAGTAGTATCGCGAACGATCAGGAAGATTCCTAATCCGAGCAGCAGTACCAGCCCGGTTTGCATCACGTTCTCTTGAATCCGATTGGGCAAAGGCTTACCGCGCAGTCCTTCCAGCAACAGAAACACAAGCTGGCCGCCATCCAGAGCCGGAAGCGGCAGAATGTTGATAATCGCTAGGTTAATGCTGATGATTGCCGTGAAGGGAAACAGGCTTCCCGCGTTCGCTGCAACCAAGCCCGCGCCCTGCTCCACAATTTTGACGGGGCCGGCGACCTGCCCTGCCATCGAGGAGAAGTTGGTGATTAGACCAATAAATCCATTCACCGTGGCAAGAAACATTCCCTGAAACTGCTTTGCTGCCAGTCCCAGCACCTCAAAAACGCCATTGGGGCGGCGATACTGAGTTGCATTGATATTGGGGGCAAGCTGTACGCCGATTTTTGCGACGCCATCTTCTCCCGCTTTAGGGGTAACGCTGAGATCAAGCTGTTGATTGCCTCGCTGCACGGTAAATTCAACAGGCTGATCCGGACTGGTGCGAATCGTTTCCATTAGCGATTTAACGGCGTCCTGAGAGGCTCCCAGCGGCTGATCGTTAACTTCTAGGATAATGTCTCCTGCCTGAAGCCCTGCCCGTGCTGCCGGAGATTGTTGAGAAATGATTTCTGGAATTACGACGCCCGGCTGATAATCAAACTGTTCAGGAATGCCGATCGTCGTGAACTGCGCCACAAACACCAGATAGGCAAAAATCAGATTGGCAATCACGCCTGCACTAATTACAATGGCGCGATCAAGCACCGGACGGTTTTTCAGCAGATTTGGATCGTTGGGCGGAATTGTACTATCTGGGTCATCGTCGGGAAAGCCAACAAAGCCACCCAGCGGAATCGCTCGCAGCGCGTATTCGGTGCGCTCACCCTGGTACTTCAGCAAAATCGGACCAAAGCCGATCGAAAATCGATTGACGTGAATTCCTTGCAGACGAGCTGCCAAAAAGTGCCCCAGCTCGTGAACCACAATTAACAGGGCGAGAACTGAGATTGTCGCTAATACTGACATAGACCCAGATTAATAAATAGAACCATCTGTAGTCCATTCTAAAGGGCGGTGAGGATTACTACTTCTACCCTGAGGGTTGGGTGGGGGAGGGGGAGATGAGGGGTGAATGGTTATCAGTGTAATTGTCTAACTCAGGTTCTGTTGGAATCGCAAGCTTTCTCCGTTCGGCAACGTCTGTTTGCGTCCGATCGCAAGCCTCCTGTTCCTTTTCTCCAGAAGCATTCGCTTAGGATGAGGTTACTTGGGAAATGAAAGTTCTATCCCTTGTCCTTCCTGTCCTTCTGGGGGCATGGGTGTTTTGAACAGCGACACAGCCAACTTTAAGTGAACTGCTGGCTGAGCGTGACTGGATTGTGAACGGTAATTCTTTTCTTGTGGATCGAAATCATTTGATCCTGACGCAGATCGCCGAGCAGCCGAGTCACAGTGACCCGCGTTGAGCCGATCGCTTCCGCAATTGCCTGATGAGATAGTTTGAGGTCGATCGTAATGCCCTCGGTGGTGGGCATGCCGAAGTCGCGGCAAAGAATCAGCAGGAAGCTGACCAGACGTGATCCCATGTCGCGATGCGCCAGCGTTTCGATCATCATCTCGGTTTGCAGAATTCGGGAGGATAACCCTTGCAGCATCAGCATACAGAGATCGGGGTTTTCCTTCAGGGCTTTCTCGACTTGCTCGATCGGCACAGACAGCAGCTCAACGGGCGTAAAGGCAACGGCATGATAGAAGCGATCAGCACGTTGCCCGGTGATGAGCGACAGAACGCCAAACACGCTGTTTTCACGGAGAAGCGCGACCGTAATTTCCTCACCTGCTTCATACACGCGAGATAGTTTGACTGCCCCTTTTTGCAGGAAGTAAACTCGCTCGGCAGGGTCGCCGGGAAAGAAGATTGTTTTGCCACGATCGTAGGCTTCAACAACAGGTGGAAAAGCACTCCCGCTTAATTGACGAAAGACGTTTGCCAATGGCTTATTTGGTGCAGCTACCATATCCCTTCCCCCAGCCCGCCTTTGAAGATTTCATCTTACCGCCACCTGCTACCAATAAGATCATTCGTTCTAGCCCAATTGGTTCTAAGCGATTTTTACCCCCTGTCCTTCACTCTGGTGTGGAGCAAGTAGGGTTAAGCCAAATGGGATATTGGAACTTCTGTGATAGCTTTCTGACTTTAAATTACTAAACTTAACTCTGAGCGGATTTTTTGTATTAAGTAATACATATCTAGCCCAATCTTGGTCTGAGTGCTGAAAAAGTCAGATTTTAAGGCGAAATAGGGGCAAAAAGTTCCTGTTAAAACCGACTGACTGAGACTGATCGATTGAGACTGATATTGCTCCAGCAGCTCAAGACAATGCTTCCAAAATTGGATTTGCGAGGGTCAGCAGTGCCAGTTTTGTGAAGGATGTTTTCTAATGCTCTATTTCCCAATTAAATATCACCATTGATTCTGCTGAAGGGGAAACGGCTTCGCATTGTTGTTTGGCGAAACGTTGTCTTCTCCTGGCTAACAGGCTCCCCGACGATTAAGCACAACCTGGATAGTTTTGAAAATCAGCCCTAAATCATAAGCGATCGACCAGCGTTCCTGATAGCGCAAATCTAATTTCACGATTTCCTCAAAATCGGTTACGGTTGATCGACCATTTGCCTGCCATTCTCCCGTGATGCCTGGCTTTACCTCTAGCCGCTGCCAGTGATGAGCTTTGTAGCGGCTCACTTCATTTAGCGTAGGCGGGCGGGTTCCAACCAGGCTCATCTCGCCGCGTAGCACGTTCCAGAATTGTGGCAGCTCGTCTAGACTAGTACGCCGCAGAAACCGTCCTACTCGCGTAATACGAGGATCGCAATTGTTCTTAAAGATGTAGCCTTGCGCCTGATTTTGAACCTGATGCTGAAGTTTCTCGGCATTCACCACCATCGAGCGAAACTTCCAGATGCGGAACGTTTGTCCGCGAAACCCGCATCGCTCCTGGCTGTAAAAAATGGGGCCGGGATCGCTGATATAGATTGCTACTGCGATCGGGATCAAAACCAGAGCGGTCAGCGTTAAGCCAACCCCTGCGCCCAGAATATCGATCGATCGCTTAGTTCTGCTCTGAACCGAAGGATGAATCTCAGATGCAAATGACGGCAGTAGGGTAACAAATTCAGAATGTGTGAATGACATAGCGCAGCAGCCTCTAGACAACGCCCCAAAAGAGGCAAACCAAAGAACAATTGATTGAACCAGAGCAGTGAGCGCGCCCTTAAACCGCAATTTCGGCAGCTTTGCGCTCTGATAAAAGCAACTGATGAAACCAGAATGCGCTTTGATTCAGGGGCAAGCAACAGCGAAGGTTTCGCTTTATCAACACTTCAAGGACAGCTTTAGAAATAGGGAGCTTCTCCGGGAAAATTACCAGGCAATTTCCACAAGGTTTTGCCTTCCGTGGTTAAGATCCTGGTATGGAGATTCAGTCTGCAACGTTATACATCGTAGGAACCCCGATCGGCAATCTGGAAGACATGACCTTCCGGGCGATCGAAGTTTTACGTCAGGTTGATTTTATTGCGGCAGAAGACACTCGTCACACTGGAAAGCTGCTTCAGCACTTCCAGATCAAAACGCCGCAGATTAGCTATCACGACCACAATCGCCGTAGCCGCCAGGATGAGCTACTGCGTCGCCTTCAACAGGGCAATTCGATCGCGCTTGTGACCGATGCCGGAATGCCAGGCATTTCCGATCCCGGCTATGAGCTGGTAAAAGCCTGTATCGAGCAAGGAATCCCTGCCGTACCGATTCCGGGAGCTTCTGCTGTGGTCACTGCCCTGAGCGCAGCTGGGCTTCCCACCGATCGCTTTGTCTTCGAAGGATTTTTGCCCACAAAAGGCACAGAGCGTCAAGCGCGGCTCATCGCATTGCAGAGCGAAACTCGCACGATCGTGTGCTACGAGGCTCCTCACCGACTGCGGCAGACTTTGAAAGATTTGCGGGAAGAGTTTGGAGGCGATCGGCAAATTGTGCTGGCAAGAGAACTTACCAAACTGCATGAGCAATTCTGGCGGGGAACCCTGGCAGAGGCAGAGCAGCACTACCAGACTCAGGAAGCCTACGGTGAATTTACGCTGGTGATTGCCGGAGGCCAGCCCGCCACAAGGGTTTTATCTGAAAGTGCCCTTAAAACTGAATTGCAAGAGCTGCTGCGGCAGGGAATGTCTCGCTCTCAAGCGAGCCGTCAGCTTGCCAGTCAAACCCATTTGCCTCGCCGTGATCTCTATCAGCTTGCTCTGTCGCTGGAAGACGTGTCGCTGGAAGATATGTCGCTAAAAGATTTGAAGAAGACACGATAATGGAAAGCAGCTCTTTTCGGGAGGTCGCCGATCGGGAAGGGGATGAAGACGATCGTAACTCTGTCTCAGCAAACCGCTTCCCCCAAATGCCTCGTTCCTGATGCTATTCCGTCGTTTCACCCAGTGATAATGTCTCGAATTCCTATGCCTTTCCGCTCTGCTCCGCTCAACTTTGGCTTTGTGCTGCTGAGCACCGTTCTGCTCGTGTCAAGCTGTAATGGCTCTGGCAATCAATCGATTACTGCCTCTCCCGATTCCAGTCCTTCGATCGCTGCTTCTCCCCAAACTGAAACTCCTTCAGCCAGTGCCAGCCCGGATGTAGCTCCTACCGGAGAGGTTCAAAATACAACGATTTCTGACAAAGGGGTTGGGGCAGCTCAATTAGGAATCAGGCTGGGCGAACTGAAGCAAACCTTGGGAGCAACCGCAACGTTTACAGAAAAGTCGCCGTTTATGGTGGATTTTGATGCGATCGAGGTGAGCCAGGGCGGCGAGGTGCAGTTCTACCTGCTGCATCTGGCAAAGCAACCGTTAAAGGACAGCGATTTGATTCAGGGCATTCTCACCCGCAATCCCAAATACCGCACCGCAGAAGGGGTAGGAGCCGGAACGTCGATTGCCCAGGCAGAGCAGGCATATGGGAAAGTAACTCTGTCTTACAATACGCAGAATGAAGCAAGAGAGTATGCCCGCTTTGAGCGACAGCCTGTCCCCAACATTTCCTTCGCGACCGGGAACGGCAACCAGCAGACTGCGGGAGTTTATCCTGCTGCAAGCAGCGAATACAATGAAACCGGAAATTTTCGCCCGGATGCGAAGATTCAGTCTGTTCTGGTGGTCTGTCTAACCGATGTCTGCTCTGCGCCCTGACCCCCTTGATAACTCTCTGGAGCCCCGATGGCAAAAGTTCTGATTCCCCTGCTGACCGCCGTTTGGATTGGCGTGATCGCGATTGTTGCAATTCAAAACGCAGCCCCGATCGCCTTTCAGTTTTTGGGCTTTCAGTCGATCCAAATTCCGATCGGACTAGTGCTGGCGTTTAGCGTTGTTCTGGGCATGGCAGGGACCGCCCTCTTTCTACCGTTGGGAGGCAGGGATTAGAGAAGCGGTAGGTGGGTGAGTAGTGAGCGGGTAGGACAGACTAGATTGAGTAAATTTGCCCGTCGATGAGCAGGCGCGTAATGCCTTTTGCCTGAAGGTAGGGGGTCACTTTTTGAAACATTCGACCGTCTGGAACTTTGACAATACGCTGCATTCGACGGAGAAACCGCTTCGCCACGCGATGATTATCGAAAATAGGTAGAGTTTTCTCCTGAACTTCTCCGGGTGGAATTTGTCCCAGCTCAGCAAAGTCTTTGAGCGGACGAGTAATCAGCTCTGCGGAGCGATCGACCACTACATAGCAAGTGCGGGGAATCTGGGCCTCGGAGAGCGGCAACACATTTACCATGCCCTTGCCCTGGACGTGAACCATCTCGATCGGCACATCACCGCTCAGATCATCGTCTTCATCGTCGTCTTCGTCATCAAGGTCATCATCGAGATCGTCGAGGTCATCGTCCTCATCATCGAGGTCGTCTTCTAGCTCTTCGTCGAGCGTATCAGGACTGAGCGGTCGGCTCGTCAGGCTACCGTCAGACGGGATAACTGCCGCTTCTTCAGCTTCGTCGTCGAACTCTGGTTCCTGCTGAATTGTGAGCGGAACCTCGAGCTGGGCTTCGACAATTGGCATAGACACCGAAGCGGACTCTGTCAGAGTCGATTGCGATCGCTTGCGCTGGCGAGGCATTTCAATCGCGGGTTTTGGGGTTTCTGCTGCGTCTGCGGAATCTTCTGCAGGTTTGTCTTGTGCAGCACGATCGGCTTTCAGCACAACGGCTAATGCGGCACTGATTGCCTCCAGGTCTGGCAAATCATTAGTGTCCACTGTTCTGGCTCCCGATCGCTTTTGCTGCACCAGAACTTCATATTCCTGTTCTGGAATGCTTTGCTTGAGCAGACGGCTCACCGTACTGGTACTCACCCCATACTGAGTTGCCAAACTCGCAGCCGTCTCCTCGGATTGACGATAGCGATTTAGAATATCCTGCTTGTCAGATTCAGACAGTTTCTTCGGAGCCATGCCAGGTTTTCTCACCCAAAATGAGATGCGTCTTTCATTTTAGCTGCGTCGTCGTCGGGTTTGTCGTCGAGTCGATAGGTCATATTCTAAAGCAGCCCCGATCGCAAACAAGCAGCCGCTAAAAACCCAGAACACTTCGGGTAATGCCCCTGTTTCATACCCAGGAATATAGGTCACCGCATAGTTAAACCAGATGTCTGCAATATAGAAACAGAGAGCCGCCGCCGCAATACACCGCCAGGATAACGAGAACCGCCCACCCCAGAAAGCAAGCAACAGCATTGTTGCCATCACCACCAAAATCACATCGCCGATAATGTAGAGCCAGCTAATGATTCCAGCAAGAGGTTCAAGCTGCGACTCCATTGCGATTGCCCAGGCTGGGACATCTGCAACTTCTGGAGAAGCCGGATTCGGTATAGCAGGAAACGTATCAACGGCAGGTGTAGGGCTGGCATTGGTTGGGCTGGGTGCAGCCGCAACGAGCTGTTCAGCAGAGCTAGGCGCAGACCATTCAGCAGCAGTGGTGCTGGAAGGAGCAAAGGAAGCCGCGATCGTAATTCCCACGATCGTAATTGCTGCCAGGATGCCCCACTGAATGGGAGTGAGATTGAGGCGGCGAGTGAGCACTGCCCGCAGCATTCCCCAGCCCAGGAAGAGGTAGGTCAGAATATAAAACAAATCTCCAGGAGACACTTCAGGCGATTTGCCCAAGCCGATTTCCCAGTAGCCCAGAATCAAATTGCCGATGAAGTAAGTGAGCATGCCCAGCCCAATCGCCAGCCAGACGGTTCGACCACTCACAATTTGAGGGCTGCGCCAGTTGCGAAAGCAAAATAAGCCCGCTGCGAGAAAAGCAAGCGATTCAAAAACATAGGTGATCACGCCGTACCATTCGGGGCGTCCCTCTCCTGAGGGCGAAACGCTAAACAGCAGAAAGAAAAGAAGTGCCAGGACTGCCCAGGCGATCGCCGCGAGAACGATAGTTTGCGCCGAGAGCGCAAGTTTAGTTTTGGTATTCAAGGAAGGAACGGCTCCTCAATAGCGAACGGCAATTGAAGGCAGAAAGTGAAAGAGGACTTGATCATACTAAGCTTCTGGCATGAAGATGCAGATGAATTACAGATCGATATCAGCGTAGTTATCATGAACCGAGGGCAGCAATATAAGGGAAGAAGGTCAAAGGTCATTGGTTATTAAGTCACTGGTAGGCAGGCAATGGTCTCAGTTCAACTCCGCGGCGTGTAGACCGTAGACTTGAGGGGATATCTGAGATGGCTTACTGCCACAGCCTGCCGCCCGGCGATCGTTTTAGCCAGTTGAAAACTTGACTGCGCTCCTTGTCGGGGATGTCTTGCAGAGCATCCAGAACGCGATCGGTAAAGCTGGTATTGCCAAAATACTGCATTCCCAAGCGATAAAGTTCCCGCAGTAGCAAATTGAGATGATTTTCCTGCCAGGGAGGAAGGGCTAACCGTAGCGGATCAACGGTGAGCAACTGCTGAACTTCTGAGGGGGAACCCGTTTTGGGAAACTTGCCTCGCTGAAAAACGGCAGCAATCTCCTTTTGAAAATTGTTGACCTGACGTGCTCCCAGCAAATCCTCAATATCAATATAGAGAGCTTGCAGCAGCAGCAAGCTGGCTTGCACTAAGGCTGGCGCTGTTTCTGATCCTGCCCCGTCTGCCCCGTCTGCCCCGTCTGCTCCGTCTGAAAGTTGTTCGAGCCGCACTTTTCCCCAAACGCTGTATCGCTCTGGCTCTTCTAGCAACACACAGGCTTTGCCCCGGTTATCAGTCAAATCGCGCCAAAAGGCTTTTGCGTCCTCTTCCTGAGCCGCATTAAAGACACTGATTAAGCGAAACGTTTGTCCTTGATAGTGAAGAATCGGGATCTGCTGATCTTTCTTGGGGTGCTGAATATTAGAAATTTCAACATCCTGCCGCTTAAGGATAAACATGACGCAGTTCGAGCACTCCTACAGGTCGGGGTCAGAAATCCAGGTAATGAACCTGCGGCAGGCGGCACGATTACCTTATTAAGGAAACTGCTCCGCATTGCAATCGAAAGCGAACTGGAGTTCGTCGAATGCCGCCGTGGATTATGCGAAAGGGCTGATTCGTGAAAAGATTGGTCTAAGTGTACCTCTGGATAGTGACGTTCAGAAATGCTAGCAAGCGTTTAGAAATCTTAGAAAAGAAAAATGCAGGTCGATTAAACTGCTGAATTCACCAGCCGGCTGATCTCTGCATCGATCGCTTCCTGCATTGAATGTTATATTGATGCTCAACACACATGAAGCAAGCCCATGAAGCAAGCTGTTTTTAGTTTGCCCAGGCTTGACGAATTACGTAACTTCTTAGGAAGATTTAGAAAAGAAGCTTTCCGCTTCTCAGTAGGCTCCAGTAGCTCAGCTGGATAGAGCAATTGCCTTCTAAGCAATCGGTCGCAGGTTCGAGT
Source organism: Leptolyngbya sp. GB1-A1 (assembly GCF_039962475.1). Taxonomy (NCBI): domain Bacteria; kingdom Bacillati; phylum Cyanobacteriota; class Cyanophyceae; order Leptolyngbyales; family Leptolyngbyaceae; genus Leptolyngbya; species Leptolyngbya sp. GB1-A1. The sequence goes on from NZ_JAMPLI010000029.1 coordinate 48,001, forward strand.
CCTGCCTGGGGCGTTTAATGAATGAAGTTAGATGAAAGAACTGAATCACCTCTTGGGCTGGCAATGAGCTGATCCAAAAGGGTGAGGTCAAGCCTGCTCGTGTGACTTATCGTGTAATTAACTTTGTGGAGAGCTTCACCGCTAGATGCGGCTTTAACTCAGCAGCAGGACTGCTGAAGAAAGATTCAAAAATAATTGCCGCTCTTTCCGAAATCGCAAGAACCGCGAATGTAGTGATTAGCAACTGGCGATGTGAAGCGGTTCTCCCCTTAGGAGAATCGGCGGAAGCAAATCGTTGATTTCTGACTTCGATTCGCTGTAATGATACTAGCCTTAAACCGGGAGGAAGATATGCAAACCCGATATTTTGTGGTCGCTGCAATCTTGACCGCACTACCTGTTCTAGGAGGAGGTCTATCTGCTCAGGCAGCAGATCCGGCACAGGTCAGGCAGCTTTTAGAAACAGGGGCGTGTCAGGGCTGTGATTTGTCTGGGGCAGATCTGAGACAGGCGCATTTGATTGGTGCAGATCTCCGGGATGCTAATTTACGGGGAGCAGATTTGACCGAGGCAAATTTGGAAGGGGCTGACCTGACCAGCGCAAACATGAAAGACGCAGACCTGACCGAGGCGTATCTCACAAATGCCAGCCTCAACGACACCAACCTTACCAATGTCAATTTAACCCGTGCAACAGTGTTCTACGCTGATGTATCAGGCGCACTAATGCAAGATATTAATCTTACAGATGCTGCAATATTGGGAACCGGGCTCAGTATTGGTGGAGAATGAGTCTGTGGAGGCCTGCTGAGCGTTTTGTATAAAATACAGAAGCTGCGCTCTTAGGTCGGTAGATTTGCTGAAACCGAAATTCTGACAGAACGTGCCCGTGCTAGGATTTTTCTAGTTTCCGCAGATTGTCCGAGTTGGATGGAATCAGGGATGCTTTCGAGGCTAATTTAGATAACTTTGACGAATCGATATTGGCAAAAGCCAGAATTGGCAAAAGTCAAAGAGTTTGTTGTGTGTGTTACCTGATAAATAATCGGCTTTTCGGCTACGATCGAGTCCTCTGATACCTTTCCTTTCCTCGACCTCTAACAGACTGGTTAGAGTAGTGTAGCTCCATGCACGATCGGTTTTCTCCACGCGACTCCCGCGAAGCGTTACTTATTCGCTCTACCCCCTTTTTTGAAGGACTCCCCGAAGACATCGTTGAAAAGGCCGTTGCCCATGTGGTGGTTCGTAGTCATCCTGCAAATCAAGTAATTTTGTTGGAAAACGACTGGGGCACCTCGGTTTATTTCATCCTGGAAGGCTGGGTAAAAATTCGCACTTATAACCTTGACGGCAAAGAGGTGACGTTAAACGTTCTGGGCAAAGGAGAACTGTTTGGCGAAATGGCTCCGCTCGATGAAGTGCCGCGATCGACTGACGTGATTACCCTGGTTCCCACGCTGATCGGTAATATGCCTTCTCAAGATTTTGTGGATTTGATTCGCAGTGAGCCTGCTTCTGGAATGCGATTGGCTCAGCTCATGGCACGACGGCTGCGACAGGTCAACCGACGGCTGCGGTTGCGAGAGTCAGACAGCGTATCTCGTGTTGCGGATATTTTGCTGTTTTTGGCAGATGGGCAAGGCAAGCAGGGCGATCAAGGGATCGAGATTCCCAATTTGCCTCATCGTGAACTGAGCAGCCTCAGTGGATTGGCACGAGAAACGGTGACTCGCGTTCTTAGCAAGCTGGAGAAGAAGGGATTAATTTATCGCGATCGCGATACGCTGTCGATCCCTGATATCACTGCCCTGGAGCGAATCTTGATCTAGACATCACTGCCTGGGGCACATCCTGCTCTGAGCGAATGTTTGGAGAAGCAGTGGACTCAGCAACGCTGCACCCAACGCGAAACATCTGCTTTTGGCGTAAAGTCATAAGGGAACGATTACCCCTTTGGGGAACAGTGAAGCGATCGCCTCTGCGACAGCATGACCCGCAAACTCGACGACTTTATCTTCTGGCTTCAGCGCGATAAACGCCCGATCGACCGTTTTTGGACTATCGGATTTTTGATTGCTGCCCTGCTTTTATTTACCTGGGATTTGGGCGGATTGCCGCTGCGGGACTGGGACGAAGGGCTAGTCGCTCAGGTAGCAAGAGAAATTGCACAGGCTCCTTCTAGTGACCTGACCTGGCTGCATCCAACGATGTGGGGCGAACCCTATCTCAATAAACCGCCCCTGGTTCACTGGCTGATTGCCCTTAGCTATTCGCTCGCCGGGGTGAATGAGTGGACAGCTCGGCTACCAGGCGCACTCCTAACTGCAATGTCGGTGCCGCTGTTTTACAGGCTGTGCCGTGAAGTGTTTCACCGCCGATCGCCTGCGGTATGCGCCACGCTGGTTTACCTGACTTCCCTCCCGGTCGTGCGGCTAGGTCGCTTAGCGATGCTGGACGGTGCAATTCTCTGCTTCCTGATCGTGATGATGCTCTGTCTGCTGCGATCGCGACGTAACTACAGCTATACGCTGGGCGTAGGGATTGGGCTGGGACTAATTTGCCTCACTAAAGGCATTATGATCGGGTTGCTGCTGGGGGCGATCGGTGTGGGATTTTTGGCTTGGGATACCCCACGGCTGCTGCGATCGGGCTATTTGTGGTATGGCGTTTTGCTGGGAATGATTCCCGCCTTGCTGTGGTATGGGCTGCAATGGGTGCATTACGGGCAGTTGTTTCTCAGCAATAATCTGGGCGATCAGTCGCTTCAGCGCATCTGGACAGACGTAGAGCAAAATCGCGGTGCGCCCTGGTATTACCTACTGGAAATGCTCAAATACGGCGTTCCCTGGATTCTATTTCTGCCGCTGGGCTATCGAACTGCCTGGGATCAGCGAAATCTGGGTTGGGCAAAGCTGGCGATCGTTTGGGGCGGGGTTTACTTTGCAGCGATTTCCCTGATGGTGACCAAGCTACCCTGGTACATTTTGCCGCTTTATCCGGCGTTAGCTCTGGCGATCGGCGCAACTCTCTCAGAACGGTGGGAACAGGGCAGACATCCGGGCGTGTTGCAGTCCGAGCCGATTGCCTATTCGCGTCAATGGATGATTCTATTTGTTTTGCTGGGGTTGGTTGCTGGGGCAGGTGCGGTTTGGTTTGGGATGCTGCAATCTCCCTCAGACCTGGATTTGCTGCTGGTGTTTGCGGCAGTCGGGATGACGATGCTGTCGGTGGCGGTGCTAATGGCACGGGGAGAGGCACAATTTTTAGCTGTTTTAGGCTGGGGAACCTACGTTGCGCTGCTGCTGTTTATGGGTTCCCATCACTGGAACTGGGAGCTGGCAAATTCCTTTCCGGTGAAGCCCGTTGCCGCCATGATTCAGCAGTTTACCCCCGCGAACCAAAAACTCTATACGTCCTACGATTACAATCGACCCTCGCTCAATTTCTATAGCGATCGACAAATCATCCCAGTAGACACTCCCCGACTGAAGCGCATCTGGCGCAGAGAAAGGCAGCCCTATTTATTGTTAGATGAAGCGACCCGACAGGAATTGAAACTGCGATCGGAAAAAGTGCTGGGCACTGCGGAAGGCTGGCAGCTTGTGACGAAATCTGCTTCTTAGCAGTTTGTCAGTCCAATTTTTGGGCTGCTATTTCCTGCCCCCCCTGGTGCAGAACGAGGTGTGTCACCCTTCCCTGCTCATCTCGAACAAACGTAATGAGAGCATCGAATTCTCTTGGGAAAAACTGAATTTCTGTTTCCGCAAATAGCTCGAACTTTTGCTGTCCCGTTGCCTGAGCATAAAACTGATCCTGCTCGTTCGTGATGGTCAGAAGAAAGCCCGGCTCGATCTGATATTGCCCGACGTAAGCATTGAATAATGCAGGATCAAGCGAGATTGCCTGACGCTGCTGGGGTGGGCTAGATTTCGTCAGGGGAATTCTCTGATTCAGCAAATGCAGTCCAATGTCGTTCACATCATTCTCTGAATTAGAGAGCACCACAACGCCCAGACCTTTCGGCTTCACAAAACCAAGAAAGCTGCGAAATCCGCCTGTTCCGCCGTCATGAAAGATAATTTCAGTGCCGTTGTCATTCAGGACGTGCCAGCCGATCGCGATTGCGATTCCTGAAATACCAGTTTGCGCTTGCACCTCGTGGGTTTTTTGTAGGATTGGGGTGAGCGGGGATGGCGTAATTTGCAGGTTGACTGCCAGAAACTTGAGGAGATCGTTAGCGGTTGATCGTAGTGCCCCTGCGCCTGCCAGGGTTGGCATGTTCCAGTAGGAAACGGGTTCACCCAAGGCATTATGTCCGGTTGTAAAGCGTGTCTGCTGCTCTGGGGAGATGTGAATACAGGTATCGTTCATCTGCAAAGGCTGGGCAATCTGGGTTTTGACCAGGGTTTCGTAATCCATTCCTGCTTCAAGGCTGAGGATGTGTCCCAGTAAGCCTGTGCCGAGATTCGAGTATTCGTATTGGCTACCAATGTCTTGTGGTAGGTCATAGCTGGATAGGAAGGAATAGAGATTTTCGACAGTGTAATCTGCATAGGGATCACGGTTATCCTGTGGAGCAAGGTTATCGGGTAATCTCGGTAGCCCAGACGTATGCGTTGCCAGATTGAGCAGGGAAATCTCCCGACCGTTTCGCGTGGGTGTTTTCACCGACTTTGGTAAAAAAACGGAAATGGGATCGTCCAGTTTTAGATCCCCCCGCTCTGCCATGTTCATTAGTACCAGAGCCGTAAATGCTTTGCTAATCGAACCAATTTCAAACAGAGTATTTTCATCAACCGGACAAGATTGGGTTTGATCCAGGCTGCCCCATGAAATAATCCGCTTTCCGTTTTGGTCAATGACTCCGACGACAATACCAACCCCTCGTTTTTCCTGTTCGATTCGCTGCTGCAAAATAGCCGTGATCTCGGCATTAGATAGGACAGGTTGAGTCATGATTTCGGCTCCATCAGTAGGAGGAATCGATCGCACTTCTACCGCTTTGCAGCACTTATGTTTCGTTGGCTCAACAAATTGATCTTTTGGTTCAATTCGCGAGTGCGGCGCGACAACAAACGAATAATATTAATCGCGATATCGGGCGTTTCCTCGATCGCATCATAAAGCTGCTGCTGATTCAGCATGAGGCAGTCGCAGGGTTCCAGCGTGGTAACCGAAGCCGATCGGGGTTCTGCGTCGAACACTGACATTTCCCCAAAACAGGTTCCCTGCTCCAGTCGCGCCAGTTCGCGATCGCCGATATGCACCCGCACCCGACCCGACACCAGCACATAAAGCGATCGCCCTTCTTCGCCCTGCCGGAAGATAGACTGCTTTGCCGGAAAAGAAAGCTCCTCCATTGAAGCCGCCAGCCGCATCAGGAAGTCATCGCGCAACTCCTGGAAGATAGGGACTTTTCGAACAAACAGTAGGCGATCGACGCTTGTGAGCATAGGTTCAGCACCAAAAATACGGGCGGCAAACAGCTAGTTTTCGGGGGTGAGTCCACGGGTGAGGATGTCTTGAATTTGGGATCTGACCAGGCGATCGGGGTCGTCTTTAAGATGAGGCAGCAGGTTGTGCAGCGTTTTGGGCGAAACGGTTTGCAGGTATGCTAGCACTGCTTCACGCACATAGCCGGTAGGGTCTCGCAAGCAAGAGAGGGTTTGCTCGGCGGTGAGGCTCCATCGCTGCTGACGCGCGAGATGGAAACAGCAGGCAAGCGTCCAGTCCGACAAGAAATGGCGCAGTTCGACCAGATGGCGCAATCGTTGACTGGGAGACATCGGCTGATGGGGCAGAAACTCGCTAAGGGATTTGAGCTTTTCCGGGTCGGACTGGCGATCGAGCACCTGAAGCAGGGCGCGTTTGCTGGGCAAGTCCAGCGTATTATCGAGAATTTCTAGCCCTCTAGCAACGCTGTCTCGCGTATCAAAGTCAATGCTGGAAGCGGCTGCCTGGATCGTGCTGCCATCGTAGAGAAACCGCATCAGCAGAAATAGGCGATCGAAGGTGTCTTGCTCAGCATCGCGCAACGATCGGCGCAGCAGAGTCGCAGCTTCTCCCGAAACTCGATCGGCGTTGAGATCAAGCAGGCTGGCATAAAGATGGGCTAAAAACAGGAGTTCCTGATCGATAAAAGTCCCAATGCCGCTGCGTCCCAGTCGATCGGCGACTGCTTCGATACCCCTTTCCTGCGGCAGTTTCAGCAAAATTTTGAGAATCGTTTGCCGCGTTGCCCCCCATGCAGTCATGAGTCGCGATACGAGAATATCCAGTGCTTCAGATGTGCCGATTTGACCGATCGCGTTCCAGGCATGGCTTCGCACAATCTCGGGCTTATAGCTGTTTTCAGCGACGTTAATGAGCAGCGGCAGTGCCTCACCTTCCAAGCGCACCAGTGCCCGCATCGATGCCTCGCGGGTGGATTTGTAGTGCAGTCCGCGCAGCAGAACGGGATAGTATTCCTCTAAATGGGTAGCGGCGATCGCCTCGATCATGGCACACCGCACCCGCAGCGATCGATCTTGCAGCAGTGAGCGAATATGGAGCCGCAGCGATTGCAGATAAACTGCATCTCCCAACGCCCAACAGCCCATCACCCGTTCTCGTTCTTTTGAGTGAGTCAGCATTTTTCGCAGCACATCGGTGGCTTCTGCTTTCTGACGGGGATTGCCGCGCCGCAGCATGAGAGCCGCCGCCGTACCTCGCACTTCAGGATCGATCGAGGGTTTGAAATAATCGCGGAGCTGATTCAGGTCCGGATCGGGTTCCGTTAGCCAGAGATAGCGCAGGGCAACCGCCAGCACATCCGGCGGCAAAGGAGAACTGGTTAGTTTGCGAACGGCTTTCAGGCTGGCAGGATTGGGAGCTTTAAGCATTGCTTCCAGACTTTCTCGCTGAAGCGCGGGCGAAAACTGGGGCAACAGCGGCGTCAGGACTTCACTGACATTTTTCGGATCAATCTGGGTGAGAAACTGAATGCACGATCGCCTCTCTGCATCTGAGCTAGGACGGTTTAAAGCCTCCACAATGCTGCGCTTAAACGCTTGAAGATCGAGTTCTGAAAGGCTGATCTGTCGCCGCTCGGTACTTAGTACCAGCACATCCACATACTTCGATCGCAGCAGCACCACCACAACTAGCCAGCAGAGCGCGAACGCTGCTGTATAAAACAGGAACACTTGCCCCTGAACTGCTTCTACCGCTGTCCCGTTGCCAATGCGCTCCAGCAGCCAGACATTCAGCAGTAGCCCTGCTCCGGTGAGCCCGATCGCCACAGGTTCGGCAATGCCCCGCACAAACGACTGCGTCCGATTGCGGATTGATTCAGGAAGCGGCTGAAACAGCACCGGACTGACGCTTGCCACCAGCGTGTAGCGCAGCAGCTCATCCACAAACTTGAGCATCACGATTCCTACAAACAGCGAAAACCCACCTACAAATGTGATGGAACTGAGCAGGACGATTGCCAGCGGCGGCAAAATCGAAACCACAAAAACACCCATCCGCTCGACCACCCGACCCGACACAAACCACTGCGTCACCAGCTCAAAAATGCCGAGGATCGCGCTAAACAGGGCAAGAAAGTCGGCAATCTCCTCTACCTGAACCGACAAACTTTGCTCAATTTGCCGCAAATACTGAAAATCGAGCAGCACAAATAGCACTTGAATCAGCGCAAAAACCCCAATCACTAACCAGACATACTGCTGCACTGAACCGCGGGCGCGACGGGCAGGGTCATTGGACAGTCTTTCCTGCGATCGTCTCCGGGGCGAATCGGGAAAAAACTGGGCATAAGCCTGCGTCAGATAAAATAAAATGCCCGAACTCACCAGCAGCAACAGACAAGCCAGCAAAATCACGTTTTCCAAACCCACCCAGCCGCGCAAAATCGGCAGCGACAGACCGCTAATTACATCGGCGACTAAAATTCCGCTGCTAATTAAGGGATAGGTGCGTTTGATTTCCCGAATCGTGAAAAGCTGATTTGCCGTGATCGAAGTAATCAGCTCGCTAATCACATAGATTGCTTCCAGCCATAGCCGCATTAAAAAAACTGTGTACGCGCCCAGCCAAGCCGGATTGAGTTCGAGCTGAAACAGCAAAAACGGCAAGCCCATCAGTAGCGAAGTCAGAACGATCGCCTGTCGCAGCGGCAGCACTTTTTGCAGCCAATCATAAAAGAAGCCAAACAGCGTCCCGATTCCCGCACTGGCAATGTAAATCCAGGGCAGCGAATCCGCGCCATACTCGCCCAAAAACAGAGCCGCAACGCTGACCTCTAGCCACAGAATCCCCACCGAGGACAGGGTATAAAAGGCAAACATCAGGAACGTTCGACCGCTTTCCTCAGGACGTAAATTGAGCAGATTCAGCCATCTTCCCCTGCTTCCTTCAGAGGTAGAACTGTTACCCATTACCGCAACCAGCCTTTCACCGATTGATTTTGTGGCGAATTTTTGGGCATTGCTCAGTTTCCCGCTTTGAGATACACCCTGGTTTCGCTGAGTTTTTTTTGAGGCGTTGCCATCCTGTCTCATGCAGTGGGATCAGCCTTATTGCTGGTACTCTGCCTAATCTAAACACGCTTTTGTATCATTCGCGCATCCTGCCCCACTTCCCTCAGGAGAACTGCTTGCTTTCCCTACTGGGGCAGCACTTCGACAGGATAATGCTTCTAAGCATTCCCTCTAGAATGCCCTACTTCTCAACCCAGCGGTCAGCATTTGCCAATCCCACTTTTTCAGAGAATCGTATAAGCACGAGTTCTCTACCGCCTTCGGTTTATCTTGTAGCATATCCAGAAGAATCAGGAATTGCTGTGCAGAATTGCTTTGAATATGGATGTCTTTTCCGCAGACGGAAATGGGGTTGAAGTGGTCATGGGTCAGCAACTCGGCTAGCTTCCGAGCGGCAGGACATTGGCGCTCGAACCCGATGGCTCCGTCTAAGTTTTCTAATATTTCCTTGCTCATCCTCTAGACCTTGCTTAGAGGATGTTTAGGAAGTAGCAGCGAATAGCAGTATTAAGAAAGCTTCCTGAAGTTTAGGCTGGAGCATATCGACATCTCAACAGCCCTCTGGGAAGCAATGACTCTAGC